>NZ_AFAL01000392.1 GCF_000193225.1 Verminephrobacter aporrectodeae subsp. tuberculatae At4
CATCAGACGATGGGGGGTTGCTTGAGTTGTGGCTGTTCTTGGACAGACGCGATTCCAACTCTTGGACCCGGGTGACCAATTCTTGGACCCGAACGACCAACTGTCCAATCAATACATCCTTGTGCTCAAGCAATGCGTCCTTCTCTTGGAGCAATGGATCCTTCTCCTCGTGACTCAGCGTTGAAGTGTCGGAAGGTGTCAGCATGGGGCGAGTATCACTGATTCGTGTTCGAGAGGCTGAACAGTCACGTCGACTGAACCCCGCTATTTTCCCGTCTTGCGCACGATGACCTGTCCGTTGCGCGCGCCGCTGTGCGCGCCGGTCTGCCAGGTCACGGCGCCGTTGACGATCACCGTGTCGATGCCCTCGGCCGCCTGCGTCGGGTTCTCGTAGCTGGCCCTGTCGCGCACCGTTGCGGCGTCGAAGATCACCACGTCCGCATGCTGCCCGGGCGCGAGCGTGCCGCGCCCTTGGAGTCCGAAGTTGCGCGCCGTGAGTCCGCTCATCTTCCACACCGCGGTCTCCAGCGGGAACAGGCCGAGGTCGCGGCTGTAATGGCCGAGCACGCGCGGGAAGCTGCCCCACAGGCGCGGGTGCGGCTTCTCGCCGAGCGGAATGCCGTCCGAGCCGATCATGGTCTCGTCGAACGCGAGGATGCGCTGCACGTCGTCCTCGTGCATCATGAAATAGATCGCGCTGCCGGGCTGCAAGCGCCGCGCCGCCTCGGTTCCCGAGACGCCCCATTCGGCCGCGATGTCCTTCAGGTCGCGGCCCGCGCATTCGGGGTGCGCAAGGCTCGACGCGATGAGCACGCGGCAGTCCAGCATCCCGCGGTCGGTGCGGATCATGGTCGATCCCGCGGTGTAGGGATAGCAGTCGAGCGCAATGCACTGGTGGCGCATGGCCTCCTGGATGAAGGGCAGCGTGAGTCGCGTCTTGCCAAAGTTCCGCGCGTTCTGCACCTTGTGGTGCGAGATCACCACCGCAACGTCGAGCGCGCGGCCGATGGCAAAACTCTCTTGCAGCGCTTCCATCACCTGGTCCGCCTCGTCGCGCATATGCGTCGCGTAGAGCGCCTTGCGCGCCGTGAGCGGGCGGCCGACCGCGATGATCTCCTCGGTCGTGGCCTGCGCTGCGGGCGGGTAGAAGGTGCCGCTCGACAGGCCGATGGCGCCGGCCTGCAGCGCCTCCTCGACCAGTTCCTGCATGGCGCCGATCTCGGCCGCGTTCGCCGGGCGGTCCAGGTCGGCCATGGTCACGGCGCGCAGGGTCGAATGCCCGACCAGCGCCGCGACGTTCACCGACGCGGGCGCAGCGCGCAGCGCGTCGAGGTACGCGGCGAAGCGGGTATGGCGTCCCTCGGCCGGCGTATCGAGCAGGCTGAGCGGCATCGGCAGGTCCATTCCGGCGCGCAGCGGCGCGGCGCTGATCCCGCAGTTTCCCGTGACCACGGTGGTCACGCCCTGCGAGACCTTGAACGGCATCTGCGCCTGCGACAGCAGCGCCTGGTCGTCGTGCGTGTGCGCGTCGATGAAGCCGGGCGCGACGATGCGGCCGCTGGCGTCGAGGACCTGGTGCGCCGCGCGAGCGCTCAGGTCGCCGATCTCGGCGATGCGGCCGGCGCGGATTCCGACGTCGGCCGCGAACCGCGGCGCCCGGGTGCCGTCGATCACGTCGCCGCCGCGGATCAGCAGGTCGAAGGCAGATGGGTCGTGCGGCACGGGGGGCTCCTTAGCGAAAATGGCAGGCTACGAAATGCCCGTCTGCCGGGGGCCGTGCGCCGAGTTCGGGCGCCTGCTCCTGGCACACGGGCCGCGCCAGGGGGCAGCGCGTATGGAAGTGACAGCCCGGGGGCGGGTTCGCCGGGCTCGGCGGGTCGCCCTGCAACAGCAGGCGTTTTGCCCGCGTGCGCGGGTCGGGAACCGGAACCGAAGACAGCAGGATCTCGGTGTAGGGATGGCGCGGCGCGGAGAACAGCGCGTCGCGGTCGGCGACTTCGACGATGCGCCCCAGGTACATCACGGCCACGCGCCGGCTGATGTGGCGCACCACCGCCAGGTCGTGCGCGACGAAGAGGTAGGCGATTCCCAGCTCCGCCTGCAGGTCCATCAGCAGGTTCACCACCTGCGCCTGCACCGACACGTCGAGCGCCGAGACCGGCTCGTCGCAGACGATCAACTTGGGCCCGAGCGCCAGCGCCCGCGCGATGCCCAGGCGCTGGCGCTGGCCGCCGGAGAATTCGTGCGGGTACTTGCTTGCCGCCTCCGGCCGCAGGCCGACCCGGGCGAACAGCCATTGCACGCGCGCGCGCCGCTCGGCGGCCGAGGCCATGCCGAAATTCCTCAGGGGCTCGGCGACGATCTCGCCCGCCGAAAGCCGCGGGTTGAGCGACGCGTAGGGGTCCTGGAAGATGATTTGCAGTTCGCGCCGGCGCAGCCGCATCTGCCCGGGCGACAGTTGCGTGAGCTCCTCGCCTTCGAGCCGCACCGAGCCGCCGCTGGGTTCGACGAGGCGCAGCACCGACTTCGCCGTGGTGGTCTTGCCGCAGCCCGACTCGCCCACCAGCGCCAGCGTCTCGCCGCGCGCCACGGAAAAGGAGACGCAGTCCACCGCCTGCACCGGCGGCCGCGCTTTCTCCAGCCAGCGCCGGGGGAGCGCGTAGTGCTTGCTGAGCCGCTCGACCTGGAGCAGGGGCGCGGGGGTGTTCATGCGCGCGCCTCCTGCGCGGCCCGGACGCGGCCTTCCTCGACGGCAAAGCAGGCCACCGTGTGCCCTGCTGCCTGCGTTGCGAGCCGCGGCGTCTCGCTCGCGCAGCGCGCGCCGGCGTGCGCGCAGCGCGCCGCAAAAGCGCAGCCGCGGCCCAACTCGTGCGGCGCCGGAACCATGCCCGGGATCTCCGCCAAGCGCGCCCCGCTGCTGTTCATCGAGGGCATCGAGGCCATCAGCGCGCGCGTATAGGGGTGCAGCGGCCGGTCGAAGAGGTCCAGCACGTCGGCCTCTTCCACCTTGCGCCCGGCGTACATCACGATGACCCGCGTGCAGCTCTCGGCGACCACGCCCAGGTCATGCGTGATCAGCACCACGCCCATTCCCAGTTCCTGCTGCAGGCGCCCGATCAGGTCGAGGATCTGCGCCTGTATGGTCACGTCGAGCGCCGTGGTCGGCTCGTCGGCGATGAGCACCTCGGGGTGGCAGACCAGCGCGAGCGCGATCATCACGCGCTGGCGCATTCCGCCGGAGAGCTCGTGCGGGTACGCGTGCACGCGCCGACCGGGTTCGGGGATCGCTACCTGACGCAGCATCTCCACCGCGCGCGCGAGCGCGTCGGCGCGACCGAGCCTCTGGTGCAGCCGCACCGTCTCGGCGATCTGCCGGCCCACGGTAAGCACCGGGTTCAGCGAGGTCATGGGCTCCTGGAAGATCATCGAGATGCGGTTGCCGCGCACCTGCCGCATCGCGCGCTCGCTCAGGCGCAGCAGATCGGTTCCGCGCAGGCGCACCGCGCCGCCGATGCACGCCGGCGGTGTCGGCAGCAGCCGCAGGATCGACAGCGCGCTCACACTCTTGCCACAGCCCGACTCGCCGACCACGCCCAGGGTCTGGCCGGCGCGCACCGTGAACGAGACGCCGTCGACCGAGCGCACCCGCCCGGCCAGGGTGTCGAAATGCGTGCGCAGGTTCTCGACTTCGAGCAAGGGCTCTCCAACGGGCAGGCGGGGCATGTGCATCGTGCTACCCGCGCTCACAGCTGCCGCGCCAGGCGCGGGTCGAGCGCGTCGCGCAGGCCGTCGCCGAGCAGGTTGATCGCCAGCACCGTCGTGGCCAGCAGCAGGCCCGGGTACAGGATGATGTGGAACGCCACGGCAACGAAGTTGCGGCCTTCGGCCATCATGTTGCCCCAGCTCGGCGTCTGCGCCGGAACGCCGACGCCGAGGAAGGACAGCACCGCCTCCGAGAGCACCGCAGCGGCCGCGACGAAGGTGGCCTGCACGGTCAGCGGCGCCACGATGTTCGGCAGCACGTGGCGCAGCAGGATCCACGGCAGCCGGGTGCCGACCGCGTGCGCCGCCTCGACGAACAACTGCTCGCGCAGCGTGAGCGCCAGCGAGCGCACCAGCCGCGCCACCCGGGGGACTTCGGGGATGGTGATGGCGACGATCACGGTCGCCAGGCTGGCCCGGGTGAGCGCCATGAGCGCGATCGCGAGCAGGATTCCGGGGATGGCCATGAACCCGTCCATGGTGCGCATGATCCACGCGTCGGCCCAGCGCACGAAGCCCGCGAGCAGCCCGAGCAGCGCGCCCAGGGCCGTCGCCATGCAGGCCACCGCAAGGCCCACGATGAGCGACACGCGCCCGCCCCAGACCGCGCGGCTGAAGACATCGCGCCCCAGCGCGTCGGTGCCGAACCAGTGCTCGGCCGACACGGACTGCATGCGCGCCAGCGGATCGATGTCCTGCGGGTCGTGCGTCGCGACCCAGGGCGCGGCAAGCGAGAGCGCGGCCACGGCGATCAGGAGCAGCGCGCCGAGAATCAGCGTCGGGTGCTTGCGCAGCCAGCGCCAGCGCGGCACCACGAAGGGGGCCTCGTGCGCCGCGGACGCGTCGGCCAGGAGAAGGGGCGTGGACATGGTCAGTACCGTATGCGCGGGTCAAAGAAGCGGTAGCTCAGGTCGATCAGCAGGTTGATCAGCACGTAGACCCCGGCCGAGATCAGCAGCACGCTCTGGATCACCGGGTAGTCGTGGCGCAGCACCGAGTCGATGACCAGCCGCCCCACGCCGGGAATCGCAAACACCGTCTCGGTCACGACCACGCCGCCGATGAGCAGCGCGATGCCCACGCCCACCGTGGTGGCGATCGGGATCGCGGCGTTGCGCAGCGCGTGGCCCAGCACCGGCAGAACGCCCAGGCCCTTGGCGCGCGCGGTGCGGATGTAGTCCTCGTGCAGCACCTCGAGCACGGTGGCGCGCGTCATGCGCGTGACCAGCGCGCTGTAGACCAGCGCCAGGTTGACGCAGGGCAGGACCAGCGAGCGCAGCCAGCCAGCCGGGTCTTCGGCCAGGCGCACGTAGCCCTGCACCGGAAACCACGGCAGCCGCACGGCGAAGCTGTAGATCAGCAGGTAGCCCACGAGGAACACCGGCACCGAGAAGGCGAGCACCGCGAGCAGCATCACCAGCCGGTCGATCCAGCTGCCCGCGCGGTACGCCGCGAGCGTTCCCAGCGGCACCGAAAGCAGCAGCGTGAGCGCCATCGTGAACAGCGCGATGCAGAGTGTGGGCTCGAGCCGCTGGCCGAGCAACTGCGCCACCGGAACCTGCGTGAAGATCGAGGTGCCCAGGTCGCCACGGGCCAGCTTGCCGACCCACAGCGCGAACTGCTGCCACAGCGGCAGATTCAGGCCCAGCGTGGCGCGCAGCCTCTCGATGTCCTCGGTGCTCGCGAGGTCGCCCGCGATCAGCGCCGCCGGGTCGCCCGGCGCCAGGTGCATCAGCAGGAACACGATGACGGCCACCACCGCCATCACGGGCAGGGTGGCGAGCAGGCGGCGCAAAACGTAGCCCATCGGGTCTGCGACCTACTTGTCGAACATCCAGGGCATGGGTATGCCGGCCCAGATTCCTTCCGCTCCCTTGAGGCTGGTGCGCGCGGCGAAGGCGATCGAGTACTGGCCCGTGCTCACGTAGGGAACGGTCTCGTAGGCGCGGCGCTGGAATGCGTCGAGCAGTTCCTTGCGCTTGGCGGGTGCGCGCTCCTTGAGCCAGACGCTGCGCAGCTCGTCGAGCGGCTTGTCGCAGGGCCAGCCGGGCAGCGTGTTGCCGCAGGCCGCGCCCAGATAGAGGTTGGTGATGGGCGAGTCGATGTCGAGCTGGCAAGCCGCCGTCGCGTAGACGTTCCAGCCGCCGGCCTCCGGCGCGTCGCGCCTGGTGCGGCGCGCGCTGATGGAGGACCAGTCCATGGTCTGCATGTCCACGTTCATGCCGATGCTGCGCATGGTCTGCGCGGCCATCAGCGCCTCGGCGTTGAGGTAGGTGATGTCGCTGGGCACCAGCAGCGCCACCTTCTCGCCCTTGTAGCCCGAGGCCACGAGCATCTGCCGGGCCCGCGCGAGGTCGGCCCTGCGGTAGGGCTCGGCGCCGGCCGCCGTCTCGTTGCTCCCGCCGCAGATGAAGTAGCTGGGGCAGTGCGTCACGCGCATGTCCAGCGGGTAGCCCATGGCCGTGGTGAAGCGCTCCTGGCTCACCGCCTGCAGCAGCGCCTGGCGCACCTTCGGGTTGTTGAACGGCGGGTGCAGGTGGTTGAACACCAGCAAGCCCTGGTAGGCACCGCCCGAGCCGATCTTCACGCTCTTGTCGCTGCGCAGCGCAGCGATGTAGTCCGGTGGCAACTGTTCGATGAGGTCAACCTCGCCCCGCTTGAGCGCTGCGATGGCGCTGTTCGCGTCGGGCAGGTAGAGCCATTCGACGCGCTCGAAGGGGCTCCTCTTGCCGCCCGCCAAGCCGTTTGGCGGCTCGCTGCGCGGCACGTAGTGCGGGTTGCGCACGAACACCACCTTGTTGCCCGGAACCCATTCGTCGCGCTTGAAGACATAGGGGCCGGAGCCCAGCACCTCGGTCAGCGGCGCGCTGGCCGGCATTTTTGCCAAACGCTCGGGCAGGATCAACGGCGGGAAGCCCGAGGGCTTGGCCAGCGCGTCGAGCACCAGGCCAAAGGGCTCGTCGAGCGTGAGCGTGAAGCTGCGCGCGTCGCTGGCCTTCCACGCGGCGCCGCTGGCCAGCATGGCGCGGCCCATGCTGTCGCGCGCGGCCCAGCGCTGCAGCGAGGCGATGGCGTCGGCCGAGGTCACGGCGCTGCCGTCGGAAAACTTGAGCCCGGGGCGCAGCGTAAAGCGCCACAGCTTGCCGTCCTCCGAAGCCGCGTACTTCTCGACCATCTGCGGCTGGGGCTTGCCGCCCGCGTCCTGCGCAAACAGGCTTTCGTAGACCATGTGGCCGAAGTTGCGCGAGATGTAGGCGGTGGTGAAGGTCGGGTCGAGGATCTTCAGGTCGGCGTGGGCCACCATCTTCAGCGTTTTGGGCGGCGTCTGGGCGAGCGCCGGGAGGCAGGCACAGGAGAGCGCCAGGGCGGCGAGCATGCGTCGTTTCATCTTCGGTTCTCCAACGGGAGGCTGCAAGGAATCGGGGGAATGCATCCGGGGGGCGCCGTGGCCGTTGTCCCCCGAACTGGCGCAAGAGCGGGCGCTCATGCCGCGATCGGCCATTTCGGCAGGCGCGCCTTGCGGTACGCGAGCGTGCTCAGGTCGAACGCCACCGTGCCCGGCGCGCCGACGTAGATCACGTGCTTGGCGAGCCGGGAGTAGGACGCGTGGAAATGCTGCGCCGACTTCACGACGATGATTTTCTTGGCCGCGAGCACGCAGCCGAGCTGCGTGAACAAATCGATGTCGATCGCCTGGTTGCGCAGCGTGTTCAGCACGATCTCGATTCCTTCGGCCTCGACCAGCGCGCAGTCGCCCATGAGCGCACGCGTTGCGGCCAGGCCGGTCATCACCAGGTCCTTGCGCAGCGCCTTCACCGTGCATTCCAGATCCAGCGGGTCGCCCGAGAGCGGGCCGATCTTGCCGCCAATGCGCATGGCCAGCCTCGCGCCCACCCCCGCGTCGAAGGCGATGCGCACCGCGATCGGGTCCCACAGCGGGCCCAGCGCCGCGTTGCTGATTGCGCGCTCGCGCATGCGGCGCAGGATGAAGGTGGAATCGCCCACCGCGCCACCGCCGGGGTTGTCCGCGCCATCGGCCAGCACCACGGGCCCGGCAGCGCAGGCCAGCGCCTCGTCGAGCGCGGCGTCGATTCCGGAGTAGTGCACCACCAGGCCGTCGCGCATGGCGATGACTTCGTCAGCGAGTTCGCGCGCCAGCGCCTCGGCCCGGGCCTTGTCGCCATCGGTATAAACCAGCAGCTTGGTTCCCATCTCGGGAACGTCGCCCCACGGAAAGCCGTGCGTGAGCGAGATCGAGAGCACGCCGTCGCGCCCCTCGAGCGACTGCATGCGCTCGACGAAGGCGCGCGCCGGCGCACGCGAGGTATGCACCGTGGCGACCATCTCGCAATCGACCACCGCGGCCACCGGCCGCACCCGGCCCTGAACCATGGCGGCGCACAGGTCCACCAGTTCCAGCGCGCGCTCCAGTACGTCGGTGTGCGGGTATTCCTTGAACGCGATCAGCAGGTCGGCGTGCTCCACCATCGCGCGCGTGAGGTGGTTGTGCGGGTCGAGCTCGGCGCCGACGACCACGCCGGGCCCGACGATCTGCCGCACGCGCGCCAGCAGGTCGCCCTCGCAGTCGTCGTACCCTTCGGCAACCATCGCGCCGTGCAGGCCCAGCAGCACCATATCGACCGGCAGCGCCGCGCGCAGATCGGCGAGCAGTTCGTCGCGCAGCGTTTCATACGCGTGGCGCGTGGTCGTTCCGCTGGGCTGCGCGCTGGCGACCATGCCTTCGCACAGCGTCCAGCCCTTGTCGGCGCCGCGCAGGCGCGCGGCCCACAGCGGGCCCGAGAACAGCGTCATCGCATCGGGGTGCTTGCCCGCGGCAAAGTAGCCACGGTCCTTGAACGCGGACAGGCCGGTCGGCATCGGGGCAAAGGTATTCGTTTCGGTGGCCAAGGAGGCACTGAAGACACGCATGGCGGGTTCTCGTAGTGGGTGGGTCTGCGCGGCTCAGGCGGCAAGCGTGCGCAACGGCAACAGGCGATTCAGGAAAGGCGCCACGGTGGAAAGTGTAGGCAGTAATTTTCTGATACACAAATTGATTGAAGGAATCCAAGGGAAAACCCGTACACATCGCCCGCCCCTGCGTCAGAGTCGTTGTCGCCTCCATGGAATCAAGCACCGGGGCAGCATGGAACGCAATCCGTAGCGCATAAAGCATGCCAACCCCATGCTTGGGCAAGCAGTGTCCCGACAGGAGCGGGTCGTGCAGAAGCTCTGCGCTCCGGCAAAGCTGCGGAAGGTGCCCGAGATTTCTTGCTTGGACCTCGGGCAATTGGTAGCGGTCCACCAGCAACTCGCCGGCGCGTAAAAAGGGGGGTTATCCGCAGGAGATGCGTATCCGCCTCCCCGCCACGCTCATGTCGCGCGCTCGCGCAATCCGGACGCCGACCTCAGTGCCAGCGGTACCACGTGCACGCCCAAACCCAGCAAGACCGCTGCGACCGACATCAGCAAGCGCAGGCTCAGATTCTCTCCTGCGAACAACCACGCGAGCGTCACGCCAAACACCGGGATCAGCAGCGCGAAAGGCGCTGTGGCGGCTATGCCGATGGCACCAATGGCTTGCCCCCACAGCACCTGCGCCACGACGAAGGATGCAAGCACCAAGTAGGCCACTGGCAGCCAGGCATGCAACGGCGCCTGCACGAGCGTCTGGATTGCGGATGGCGCCGCAGGCAGCATCACCTCACGGACAACGGACACGACCGGCAAGCAAATCAAGCCGGTCGCGCACTGCAAGCGGAGCATGCCTTCCGGGTAGCGCTTCATGGTGACGCTGGCGACGGCCCATCCGGCTGCAGAAATCAGGCACACCGCGCAAGCGAGCAGTGGTGCCTTGCTGCCGCCCATCACCAGCACGCCGGCGAGGCCCGCCAAGCCCAAGACGCAGCCCACGACCGTCGTGGCACGAATGGACTCGCCCAACATGAGCCAGCCGAGCGCCAGCGAGATGAACACCTGGAATTGCATCAGCAGTGCCGCGAGTCCGGGTGAGAGACCCAGCTGGATTGCCATCGTTGACAGCAGGTACTGGCCGATTCCCGAGCAGGCGGCGTAGCACAGCAGCGCAGGCCACGGCACCCTGGGCCAGCCGACGAATGGAACCAGCAGCGCCACGAAGGCGAAGCGCAATGCGGCAAGCAGGTAGGGATCGAAATGCCTCAGCGCGAACTGCAGCACGACGAAATTGCCGCCCCACAACAGGGCAGCGACCACCGCGGCAATATAGGCTCTGCGTTCCAAGCTCATGGTTGAATCTCGATCCATGGTGTGCGCGCCGACTCGGGCGCATCGGTCAGCCATGCGCTGGTTCCCGTGATGGTAGATCATGGTCATGGATTCGGGCGGCACGCAGGCGTCGCATAGCCTGAAGGCGCTGTGCTCGCGGGCGTAAATCCGGACAGATTGAAACAGCAAGGAGCAAACAGATGGCAGCCAGCAAGTCAAAGGTCGATGACTTCTTCAATGACCTCGGTCTGACCGCCCCCGAGAAGCATCAGGTCGCGGTCGCCCTGCGCAAGGAAATCAAGCGACTGGCCAAGGCGGCGGAAGAACGAATGATGTACGGCGGCGTGCTGTACTACCTCGAAGAATCCTTCTGCGGAATCTTCTCGTACAAGACGCACGTCACCCTCGAGTTCAGCGAAGGTTACCGGTTCGATGACAGGGCCGGCGTGCTCGAAGGCGCCGGGAAGTACCGGCGTCATATCAAGTTCAAGCAGGTGCCCGACATCCGCGACAAGCACGCGGCGGCCTACATCGAGCAGGCCATCAAACTGGTGAATAGCTGAGGCGCCGCAAGACCATGGATCTCGACACGGCGCAGATTCGGCGAAAGCGTCAGCGCGCCACGGGCTGGGCGAAGCCGAGCACGTAGCCGTTGAGGTCCTTCACGTAGATTTCCTTCATGCCGTAGAAGGTGTCGTGCAGGTCGCGCACGACCTCGCAATGCTTCTTCAGGCGGGTTGCCAGCGTCGCCAGATCGTCGACCTCGAAATAGAGCACGGCACTGCTGCGGATGTCGGCGGCGTCCGCGAACGCCGGGACGTTCTCGCGCAGGCTCCTTTGCTCCTGCAGCATCAGCTCGATGTCGCCGTTCTTGATCAGCGCATAGACCAGAGCCTTGTTGCCGTCGTACTGGAAGAGGACTTCCTCGGACCCCATCGGGACGCTCATCACATGCTGGAACCCCAGTACATCGGCGTAGAAGTCGATGGCCTTGTTGACATCCGCAACCATCATGTTGCTCCACAGTTTCTTCAGCATGAATCGTTCCTCTTCTTGAACCTCAGCGCTTCGCGAAGAAGGAGTGGATGTCGAAGTTCACCTTCACGCTGGGCGCGGTCTCGATCTCGGCGACCTTGCGCAGCAGCTCGTCGGCGTATTCGGCGTCGCCGGCCTGGTCCATGTACTTCGTGACGTAGCTCGTGGACAGGAAGAACGTGGCGACCTCGCGCGGCGTCAGCTCGATGATGTTCGACAGCACGACGCGCTCAGCCTCGCGGAAGATCTTGCTGGCCTTGATGCGCTCCAGGGTGTCGTCGTAGCGCGTGAGGCGCGCGTCGCGGTAGGCGGCCCACTTGAGGGAGAGTTCGCGCGCGAAGAAGTCGCGCAGCGGGCCGTAGGCGATGGGGAAGTCGTACTTGTAGGCGCAGAACACGCCGCCGGGCTTGAGCAGCACGGCGTCGCGGTCCATCCAGTAGAAGGATGTGGCGCTCGTCACCGCATCGAACTGGCGCGTGGACGTGTAGTCCTCGGCCGGGGAGACGCCGAAGGTGATGCCGGGATAGGTCTGGCGCGCCTTGTCGATGTGGACGAAATGGATGAGGACGCATGGCGCGCTGCAGCGGATCGCGATCGCCAGCGCGCCGGATTCAGAGCGGCGAAGGGCGCCTCAGCCGCGGCGCAGTTGATCGACGGCGGCGTGCAACTGCCTGGCCCAGGCGTGCCGGTCGCGCGCGCCCGCGTGCTCGGGCTGGCCGTAGCGCACAACGGCTTCGATGGGCGGCGCGCACAGCGTGCGCCAGATCGATCCCACCAGGGTTTCGTCGCCGATGTAGCTGGGCGCAAAGCTCTCGGCCCCCGTGTTCCGGTCGGCAAAGCGCAGGCCCACGGGCTGGACCGGGGCCTGGGCCGTGACCGCGGCCTGCAGCAGATTCGCGTGGAACGGCAGCAGTTCGCGCCCGTCGCCGGTGGTGCCTTCGGGGAACACGGCCAGCACCTCGTGCCGCGTCAGCGCCTCGTGCATGCTGTGCACCATGCGCAGCGCGTCGCGGCGCGCGCGGCGCTCGATGTACAGGGTGCCGGCCGCGGTGGCCAGCGCGCCGATCAGCGGCCAGCCCCGGACGTTGGATTTGGCGACGAAGCGGCAGTGGCGCGCCGCGTGCATCACCGGGATGTCGAGCCACGAGAGGTGGTTCGCCACGAGCAGCACCGGCCCGCTGACCGGGGGCTGCCCCTCGATGCGCAGGCGCACTCCCGCGTGCGCGAGCAGTTCCATGGCCCAGCGCTGCACCTGCGCATTGCGCTGCTCGGGCGCCAGCGCGGGAAAACGCAGCGTCACGATGCACAGCCCCTTGAGCACGTGACCGAACAGGCGCAGCACCCGCCAACAGGCGCGCGGATGCTTCATGGACCAGGCCAGCGCCGTTGCCGGATATCCCGGCACCGCGCGTTCCTCGGAGTCTGCGCGCGCCATGGATCAAGCGCGCTCGGAGGTGGCGTCAAAGACCACCTGCCCGCCGACCAGCGTCATGCGCACGCGCCCGGGCAGCGCGCAGCCGGAGAACGGGGTGTGCTTGCCCTGGCTGCGCAGGGCGTCGTCGCGCACCGTCCAGACGGCCTCTGGATCGAGGATGCACAGATCGCCCGCCGCGCCTTCCGCGATCCGTCCCACGCTGCTCTGCAACGCGCCCAGTGCGCTGCCGAGCACGCGCGCGGGGCCGGAGGTCACAGCGGCCAACGCGCGCGGCAGCGGCACGGCGCTGTCCTGCGACCACTTGAGGACCAGGCTTGCCAGCAGTTCCAGCCCGGTGGCTCCCGGCTCGGCCTCGGCGAAGGGCAGGGCCTTGGCGTCTTCGGCGACCGGGGTGTGGTCGGACACCAGCGCGTCGATGCTGCCGTCGGCCAGCGCCGCGGCGAGCGCGTCGCGGTCGCACTGCTGGCGCAGCGGGGGCGACAGGCGGGCGCGGCTGTCGAAGAAGCCGATGGCCGCGTCGGTCAGGTGCAGTGAGTTGATGCTCACGTCGGCCGTGACCGCGAGGCCCCGGTCCTTGGCGCGGCGCAGCAGTTCCACGCCGGCGGCGCTGCTGATGCGGCACAGGTGCACGCGCGCGCCGCTGCCCGCGAGCAGTTCGAAGATGGTGTGCAGCGCGATCGTCTCGGCCGCCACGGGAACGCCCGACAGACCCAGGCGCGTGGCCAGCGGGCCGCTGGCGGCAACGCCCTGGCCCAGGTGCAGGTCCTGCGGGCGCAGCCACAGGGTGTAGCCAAAGCTCGCAGCGTATTGCAGCGCGCGCTGCAACACCAGGGTGCTGGCGAGCGGCCGCTCGGCCTGGCCAAAGCCCACGCAGCCCGATTCGGTGAGCGCGACCATCTCGGTGAGCGCCCCGCCCGCGAGCTTGCGCGTGAGCGCGCCCAGGGGGAACAGGCGCGCCTGGTGCAGCCTCTGGGCGCGGAACCTGAGCATCTCGACCAGGCCCGGCTCGTCGAGCACGGGGTCGGTGTCGGGCGGGCAGACCAGGCTGGTCACGCCCCCCGCGACGGCGGCGGCCATCTCGGACGCGAGCATTCCCGCATGCTCGTGCCCGGGTTCGCGCAGGCGCGCGGCCAAGTCCACGAGACCGGGCAGCACGATGCAGCCCGCCGCGTCGATCACCCGCTGGGCGGCGAAGTCCGGCGCAACACGGTTCAGCCCCGCGATGCGGCCGGCAGCCAGGGCAATGTCACAGCGCTGATCGAATCCCGAGTAGGGGTCGATCACCCGGCCGTTGCGGATCAGCAGCTTCATGATTCCCGAATCCCCCAATGCCGCTCAGGCGCCGCCCCATGCAACGCGCGCCGCCCCAGCCGGGGACAGCGCGGAGCCGGCTCTGCCGGGTCGCCGGGGCTTGCCCCCTCGAAGGCAGGTCCGGGGGTGTTCCATTGCATCATGCGTCGTTGCCGGCGACGATGGACATCACGGCCATGCGCACCGCGATGCCGAAGCCGACCTGCGGCAGGATCACGCTCTGCCGGCCATCGACCACGGCCGAGTCGATCTCGACTCCGCGGTTGATCGGGCCGGGGTGCATCACGATGGCGTCAGGCTTGGCCCGTTGCAGCTTTTCGGGCGTCAGGCCGAAGCACTTGAAATACTCCTGGCTCGAGGGCAGCAGCGCGCCGCTCATGCGCTCGTTTTGCAGGCGCAGCATGATGACCACGTCGGCGTCCGCGAGGCCCTCTTGCAGCGTGTGGCACACGCGCACGCCCATCTGCGCCAGGTCGCACGGCACCAGGGTGCGCGGGCCGACCACGCGCACCTCGGCGCAGCCCAGCGTCATCAGGCCGTGGATGTCGGAGCGCGCCACGCGCGAGTGCAGCACGTCGCCGACGATGGCCACGACGAGGCGGCTGAAATCCTGCTTGTAGTGCCGGATGGTGTACATGTCCAGCAGCCCCTGCGTGGGGTGCGCGTGGCGCCCGTCTCCGGCGTTGATGACGTGCACGTGCGGCGCGACGTGCCGGGCGATCAGGTGCGGCGCGCCCGACTCGCCGTGGCGCACGACGAACAGGTCGGCGGCCATGGCCGACAGGTTGGCGATGGTGTCGAGCAGCGATTCGCCCTTGCTCGCGGAACTGCGCGCGATGTCCAGGTTGAGCACGTCGGCCGACAGGCGCTTGGCCGCGATCTCGAAGGTCGTGCGCGTGCGCGTGCTGTTCTCGAAGAACAGGTTGAACACGCTCTTGCCGCGCAGCAGCGGCAGTTTCTTGACTTCGCGGTCGTTCACGCTCGCGAAGTTGGCTGCGGTGTCGAGGATCTGCGTGACGATGGCGCGCGGCAGGCCTTCGACGGACAGCAGGTGGATGAGTTCGCCGTTGCCGTTGAGTTGGGGTTGCGCGCGTGCGGCATGCTCAGACGCCCTCGATCTGCAAGCGCAAGACACCGCCGGCGCGCGCCAGGGCCAGCGACTGCGTTGCGGGCAGCGCCAGGCGCGCGGCGGCAAAGTCGGCCTGCACCGGCAGCTCGCGTCCGCCGCGATCGACCAGCACGGCCAGTTGCACGCGCGCGGGACGCCCGTAGTCGAACAACTCGTTGAGCACGGCGCGCAGGGTGCGGCCGGTGTAGAGCACGTCGTCGAGCAGCAGCACGTCCGCCCCGTTCACGTCGAACGGCAGCCAGGTTTGCGCCGCGGCCGACAGGCCGCGCCGGGAATGGTCGTCGCGGTGCAGCACCGAGGACAGCACGCCGGGGGCGTCCGCGAGGCGCAGGTCCTTTTGCAGGCGCTCGGCCAGCCAGGCACCGCCCGAGGCAATTCCCGCGAGCCGCGTGGCGCCGCAGCACAGGCCGCGCACGCCGCGCAGGAGCTCGCGGTACAGTTCCTCGGCGTCGGGAACCGGGGGCGTGGCAGCGCCGGGGGCGCTCATGCCAGACCCCGCAAAAACTGCTCCAGGATGATGCAGGCGGACGCGGCGTCGGCGTCCCGGGCGCCGCCGGCGAGCGCCTCGGTGGTGCTGTAGCGCTCGTCCACCTCGAACACCTGCAGGCCAAAGCGCCCGCGCAGGCGGCGGCCGAATCGGAGCGCGCGCCCAGTGTTCTCGTGGCTCGCGCCGTCGGGGTGGTAGGGCACGCCGATCACCAGCGCGTCGGGCTGCCAGTGCGCGATGCGCTGCGCCAAGTGCACGAAGCGGGCGTCGCCCCGGGCGGCGATGGTGGGCTGCGGCGTGGCGCTGCGCAGCAGGCGATTTCCCGTGGCCACGCCGGTGCGCACGAGGCCGAAGTCAAGCGCAAGAAAGGTCTGGAAATGCGCGGGGACAGCACACGGGCCGGTCATGCATGCCCCGCCTCGGGCGACAACATCCAGGTCTGCACGCCAAGCAGCGCCAGGGCCCGGTCGTAGCGCTCGGGAGAGGGGGTTTCGAAAATCACCGACAAATCGGCCGCCACCGTGAGCCAGGCGTTTGCCGCGAGTTCCGACTCCAGCTGCCCCCCGCCCCAGGACGAGTACCCGAGCGTGATCAGCACCCGGCGCGGGCCGGCACCGGTGGACAGGGCTTCGAGCACGTCCTTGGAGGTGGTCATCTCCAGCGCGCCGGCAATCGCCATGGTGCAGGCGTAGACCGGGCCGTCGGTGCCCGCACGGTCCATGAGCAGGGGCTCGTGCAGCACGAAACCGCGCTCGGTCTGCACCGGACCGCCCTGAAACACGGGCTCGCGGCCCAGGTCTTCGCGCCGCAGCGACAGATCGACGCGGTCGAAGAGCCCCTTGAGGGTGATGTCGGTGGGTTTGTTGATGATCAGCCCGAGCGCACCCCGCTCGCTGTGCTCGCACAGGTAGACGACACTGCGCGCGAAGGACTCGTCTTCCAGACCGGGCATCGCGATCAGGAAATGGTGCGTCAGGTTGGTGGTGGGCGCGCTGGCGGAGGACATGCGCTGATTCTAGCGGCGAACCTCGCGCCGGCGGCTCCTGTCCGGTCCGCGACACGCAACCGGCTTTTTGCCGGATTTGCCGGCTAGACCTCGGCCAGAGCCGCGTTGCGGACGTAGTGCTGGATCAGGTTCAGCAATTCCTCGTCCGAGTAGGGCTTGCCCAGGTAGTGGTTCACACCCAGCTCGATCGCATGCTCGCGGTGTTTCTCGGCGATACGCGAGGTGATCATGATGATCGGCAGGTCGCGCAGCGCGCCGTCCGCCCGGATGTTGCGCGCCAGGTCAAAGCCGTCCATGCGCGGCATTTCGATGTCCGAGAGCACGACGGTCGGCCGCTCCTCCTGCAGGCGTTCCAACGCCTGCAAGCCGTCGGCGGCGAGCGCCACCCGGTAGCCCTCGCGCTGCAGCAGGCGCTGCGTGACGCGGCGCACGGTGATCGAATCGTCGACCACCAGCACCAGGGGAACCTGGCTCGGGCCGGCGAGCGGCGACGCAACAACCGGTTTGCCGGCAGCGGCGGCGGCCGCGCTCTGGTCCTGGGGCGCGGACGGCAGGCCGGCGCTGGCCGCGCGCACCTGCTCCCCGTACACCGTGGCCAGGGCCACGGGGTTGTAGATCAGCACCACCGCGCCCGAGGCCAGCACCGACATGCCCGCCAGGCCGGGCAGGCGCGACAGCTGGGGCCCGAGGTTCTTCACCACGACTTCCTGGTTGCCCAGGACTTCGTCCACGTGCATGGCGATGCGCTGCGCTGCGCTGCGCAGGATCACGACCGGGCGGTTCCTGCCTGCGGGCTCGCTGCTGCGCGCCGAGGCCTGCAGCAAGGCGCCGGACCAGAAGAACGGCAGCTTTTCCGCGCCGTCGTCAAAGCTGCCGCTGCGGTAGGCCTCGGCCAGGTCGGCGATCGAGGTGCGGCGCACGGTCTCGGCCACGTTCGCGGGAACGCCGATGACCAGCTCACCGGTGCGCAGCATCACCACCTGCGTCACCGCCGTGGTCAACGGCAGAACCATGCGGAACGCGGTCCCCTTGCCGGCTTCGGTCGAGGTTTCGATGCGCCCGCCCAGCGCGTTGATCTCGGTGCGCACCACGTCCATGCCGATGCCCCGCCCGGCCAGGCCGGTGACTTCGGACGCGGTGGAGAAACCGGGCATGAAGATCAGCTGCGCCGCGTCGGCGTCGCCGAACTGCGCATCCGCGGCGACGAGGCCCTGCGCCACGGCCTTTGCGCGGATGCGCGGCAGGTCCAGGCCGGCGCCGTCGTCGCGGAACTCGACGGATACGTCGTTGCCCTCGTGGCGCAAATTCACCGTGATCGTTCCGGACGCGGGCTTGCCCACGGCGGCCCGCTGCTGCGGGCCTTCGATTCCATGCGCCACGCAGTTGCGCAGCAAATGCTCGAACGCCGGGGTCATGCGGTCGAGCACGCCGCGGTCCATCTCGATGGAGCCGCCGACGATGTCCAGCTTGATCTGCTTGCCGGTCTCCTTGGATGCCTGGCGCACGACGGCGTACAGCCGCTCGGCAATGCCTTCGAATTCCACCATGCGCGTGCGCAGCAGATCGCGCTGCAGTTCGCGCGCCTGACGGCCCTGGGCGATCAGGTCGTCCTCGGCGCTTTCCATGGCCCGCTGCAGATTGCGCTGCACGGTGGCCACGTCGTTCACGGACTCGGCCATCATGCGGGTGAGTTCCTGCACGCGCGTGAAGCGGTCGAACTCCAGCGGGTCGAAGCCGGCCGCGCTGTCCTTGGACAGCGCCAGGCGCGACTGCATTTGCGACTCGGCCTGCACTTCGATGTCGCGCAGCTGCTGGCGCAGGCGGTCCAGGTTGCTTGAAAGATCCGTCAACGAACTGCGAAACTGTCCCAGATGCACGTCCAGCCGCGAGCGGCTGATCATGACTTCGCCCGCCTGGTTCACCAGCCGGTCGAGCAACTGCGCGCGCACCCGCACCGACTGGCTGGCAACGACACGCTGCGGCGCCAGCGGGACCCGCTGGACAAAAACCGGCGGCAGGCGCGGCGGCGCGAAAGCGACTGCGGCCGTATCCACCGGCGCGCTCACCGGTGCTGCGGTCTCGGCCGCTTCGCGGCGCGGCTGCAGCGCCTCCACGGGCAGAGACACCACCGTATCCGCGGGGCTCTGACCGATCGCGCGCAGCGCCTCGAAATTTGCCAGCAGGCCGTCGAAGCTCGCTTGCAGGGGTTCGATCTGCTCCGTGTCCACCGCCTCGGTGTCGAGTTGCTCGATCGCGGATTCCAGCCGGTGCGCCATCTCCCCCAGGCGCATGGCGCCGGCCAAGCGCGCGCTGCCCTTGAGGGTGTGCAGCGCGCGCAGCACCTCGTTGCGCGCACCGAGGTTGTCCGGCCGCGAGGCCCACTGGCGCAAGGCCCCTCCGAGCTGCGGCAAGAGTTCTGCCGCCTCTTCCTCGAAGATCGTGAACAGGTCGGGGTCGATGACGTCGATCGCATCGATGTCGTTGTCCGCGTCCGTTCCCATTGCAATGGCGTGCGCAATCGCGTCGTCGATATGCTGCTCGGGGTCGTCGTGCCGCGCCGGGGCGACCGGGTCCGCAGCGACCGGGGGCGGCGCGATGGCAGGCGCCAGCGGGGTCGGGGTTGGGGTCACCGTAATCACCGTCGTCACGACCGGAGCCGCCGGAGCTATTGGAGCCGTCGGAGTCACCGAGACTACCCAAACCACCGGAGCCGGAGCCGGTGGCGGCGCCTCGGGAATAGCCTGCTGCACCGGCGCCGGCTGCGCCGGGAATTCGTCCAAATCATCCTCCGGCAGGGACCCGCTATTGAGCGTCTCGGTTTGCAGGATCCGGCGCAACTGCTCGAGCACTTCCTGGTTCGGCTCCTTGAGGAAGCCTGCCGCGAACTGGTGCAGCAGCCGACGGATGTCCTCCGCCGCGGCCACGAAGGCCTGCGCCTGCCCCGTGGTGCCGCCGCCGGACTGGAGTTGCACATGCTGGAGTGTGTGTTCGAGCACCCTGGCCATTTCCGACAGGGCATTGAACCCCACGGTGGCGGAACTGCCCGCGAGCGAGTGCGCGAGCGCCACCGCGGTATCCGGAACGGGCTCGTACAGCTCGTGCGACCATTCCTGGAGGCAGGTCAGCAGACGGCGCGACCACTCGTCGGCTTCGTTCAGATAGACGCTGTAGAGCGGTATGCCGATGCGCAGGCTGCCGATCACCTTCACGGCCTCGTCGCTGGCGCCGTCTTGCGGCGGCGGGGCCGGCGCAGGATCGGCGGCGGCGGGCGGCGGCGTTGCAGGCAAACCCGCGACCACCGGGGAATCGGCGACCGGCGGCACCTGATCGCGCAGGTCCAGCTCGAAGACAAAATCCTTACCCGGCGCAGGCGGCCCGGCAGGCGGTGCAGGGGGTGCCTCGTCCAATGCTGCGGCGAAGATCGAGAAATCGATCTCCTCGGCCATTTCCGTGGTGTCGGCAGCGTCAAGCGCCGGTTCGGGAACCGCGTCCAGGGTCTCGGGCGTCTTGGGCTGCGGCACACCGGGGAGCGGCGCGCCGACCGGCTCTGGCTTCGGCTCCGGCGCCACGGCGGCGGGCGCGCGTGCTGCGGTAGTTGCCGCAATGGGCAGCAGGCTGCCATCGCGGCGCATCGCATCCGCCGATTTGCGGAAGTCCTCGGGGTCCCAGTCCGGCGTGCGGTGCGCGGCAATGTCATCGACCCAGCGGCCGAAGGCGTTCAGGGCCTGCGAGGACAGTTCCAGCAATTCGGGGCGCACGGGCTTTTGTTCGGCCAGCCAGACGTTGAGGACCTGCTCCATCGACCACGCGGCTTCGCCGAAGTCCTTCAGGCCCACCATGCGGGAGCTGCCCTTGAGCGTATGGAACGCCCGGCGCAGCGTCGTCTGCTCGCTGAGATCCCCCGGTTCGCCCCGCAACTCGGCGACGGCGGCCAAGCCATTGAGCACCACTTCGCGCGCCTCTTCGAGGAATATGTCCAGCAGTTCGTCGTCCACACCCGGTGCGGGCGCGGGCGCCTTGGCGGCGGGCGCTGTGGTGGTCACAGGCGGGGCTGCGGGCAAGTGCACGGGCGCAGGCGTGGGCGCTGCGGGCACGGGCACGGGCACGGGCGCAGGCGGCACGGGCGCGGCCGGCGCGGTGGCGGTGAACACGAACACGTTCGCGGGCACGGTCGGCGCGAACGCCGCCTTGGCGGGCGCCGGCGCGTCCGGGAAGATGCCGGGGACCGGGGTTGCCGGCACGGCGGGTGCGGGTGCGGGTGGACTTGGCAGCGTATCGGGCGGCTGCGGCATCGCAGCGTGTTCCTCCGGCGTGTCAGGCGTCCCTTCGGCCGGGTCGGACGCGCGCGAGCGCGACTGGCCCATGAGGATGCGCAACTCGCCCAGGTCCTCGTCGTACACG
>NZ_AFAL01000391.1 GCF_000193225.1 Verminephrobacter aporrectodeae subsp. tuberculatae At4
ACAAGGTCCAGACTTTCTACAACGGCGCCCTGGGGGGCGAGCGCGAGTCGATCGAATCGGTGCAGCTGGGAACGCAGGAACTGGCGTTCTCCTCAAGCGGTCCGATCCCGAACTTCGTTCCGGAGAGCAAGATCCTGGACGTGCCCTTCCTGTTCCGCGACAAGGCCCACGCCCGCGCGGTTCTGGACGGCCCGATCGGCCAGGAGTTGCTGACCAAGTTCGACAGCAAGGGATTCAAGGCGCTGGCCTGGGCCGAGAACGGCGTGCGCCACATGACGAACAGCAAGCGCGAGATCAGGGAACCCGGCGACCTCAAGGGCCTGAAGATGCGCACCATGGAAAACCCCGTGCACATCGCCGCGTACAAGGGCTTTGGCATCATCACCACGCCCATGGCCTTTCCGGAGGTGTTCACTGCGCTGCAACAAGGCACCGTGGACGGCCAGGAAAACCCCCTGTCGGTGATCATCTCCGGCAAATTCGAGCAGGTGCAAAAGCACCTCTCGCTCACGGGCCATGTCTACTCGCCCGCCCTCTTCCTCATGCACAAGGCCACGTTCGACAAGCTCCCGGCGGCGGACAAGCAGGCGTTCCTCGACGCCGCCCGGGAGGGCACGCGGGTGAACCGGGCGCGCGTCGACGAGGACGACGCCAAGGGCGTTGCCGACCTGCGCGCCAAGGGAATGACCGTGATCGACAACCTCGACAGGGCCAAGTTCGTGGCCGCGCTGGCACCGGTGAACGCCGCATTCGAAAAGCAGTTCGGCAAGGCCGCGCTCGACCGGATCCGCAGCGTCCAGTAAGCCCCCGCGGCCCCCGGCGGGCGCACGTCCCCCGCCCACCCACCTGCGGCCCATGGCCGGCACCGTCCCATGAAAAATGCCTTTCTCGCTTTCGAGCGCTGGACCACGTTCGGCGCCATGCTCGGGGCCTGCGCCATGCTCGCGCTGGCCGCGTCGCTGGGCCTGTTCCAGATCGTGACGCGCTTCGTTCTGGAGCAGCCCGCCGAATGGACCGAGGTCCTGATCCGCTTCAGCCTGATCTGGATGGTGTTCCTGGCCATCCCCGCGGCCTTCCGCCAGGGCGCGATGGTGAGCGTGGACCTGCTGTACCGCTGGAGCCCGCCGCGGCTGCGGCGGGTGCTCGACTGGGTGGCGTCGCTCGCCGCGCTGGCGCTGGTCGGCGCCATCGTCCGCTGGGGCTGGGACTACGCGCTGCGCGGCAGCGTGCAGAGCATGGCCGGGCTGGAATCGCTGTCCATGTTCTGGGCCTACCTCGCGATGCCGGTGGGCGGGTTGTTCTGCGCCGTCGGCATCGTCGGCAACCTCATCGACCCGCTGCGCATGGAACTGGAGGCCGCCCAATGACCCTGGTCATGATTGCCACCATGGTGCTGTGCTTTGCGTTCACCGTCTCGGTGGCCGTGTCCATCGGCTTGGCCGCGATCCTCGGCATACAGGCGTCGAACGCGAACATGCTCATTTCCGCCAAGGAGATGTTCACGTCGATCAACAAGTTTCCGCTGGCCGCGATCCCGTTCTTCATCCTCGCGGGCAACCTCATGGAGACCGGCGGCATCTCGCGCCGGCTGGTGGAGTTTGCCAAGAGCCTCGTGGGGGGCGTGCAGGGCGGCCTGCCCATGAGCTGCGTGCTCACCTGCATGATCTTTGCAGCGGTGTCCGGCTCGTCCGTGGCCACCACCTTTGCCATTGGCGCGATCCTGATCCCGGCGCTCATCCGGCATGGCTACCCCACGAGCTACGCGGCGGCGCTCCAGGCCACCAGCGCCGAGCTCGGCGTGGTCATTCCGCCTTCCATCCCGATGATCCTGTACGGCGTGAGCGCCGAGGTCTCGATCGGCGAGTTGTTCATCGCGGGCTTTGGCCCCGGAATCCTGATCAGCCTGGCGCTGATGCTGTTCGTCTGGGTCTACTGCAGGGCCAAGGGCTGGGGCCGCAGCGACGGCGATGGCCGCATGCCCCTGGGCCGCGCCACGCGGCAGGCGGGCTGGGCGCTGCTGATGCCGGTGATCATCCTGGGCGGAATCTACGGCGGCATTTTCACCCCCACCGAGGCCTCGGCCGTGGCCGTCTTCTACGCGCTGATCGTGGGCATGGTGATCTACCGCGAGATCCGCGTCCAGGCCCTCTTTGCCATCCTGCGCAAATCCGCGCTCTCGTCGGCGGTGATCATGTTCATCATCGCCAACGCCGGCCTGTTTGCCTTCCTCATCACGCGCGCGGGCGTGCCCGACGCCATCGGCCGCTGGCTCGAGGCCGTGCTGCAATCGCCCGCGCTCTTCCTGCTGGGAATCAACGCGGCGCTGTTCGTGATCGGCATGTTCATCGAGACCAGCGCCGCGATCATCGTGCTCGCGCCCATCCTCGCGCCCGTCGCCGTGCACTTTGGCATCGACCCGGTGCACTTCGGCCTGATCATGGTGGTGAACCTGGCGCTGGGAATGATCACGCCGCCATTTGGCGTGAACCTGTTTGCCGCCTGCACGGTGGCGCGCATCCCGCTCGACCGCATCGTCCGGCATCTGCTGCCCTTCGTGTGCGTGATTCTGGCCTGCCTGCTGCTCATCACCTACATGCCATGGATCTCGCTGGGATTGCGCGATCTGGTCTACGCAAAATAGTTGCGCCGCCCCGCGATGGGCTGCTATTCGCGGAGCAGAACACTGGCTACAATCGCCCGCGTCAGGAGAGCGTGCCGCAGACCCCCGCCAGGGCCAGCGCACCGCCGAAGGCGCAGGCAGCCGCCAAACGCTCAGGTCCCCAGGACTGACAAGCGCCCGCAGCGATGCGGGCGTTTCCTTGCTGGAGAGAGATGGCCCGCGCCATCCACCGAAGGAGCAAACCGCAGGGCCAGCCAGGGTGCTGCGGTGAATCTCTCAGGTAAAGCGGACAGCAGGGCACTTGCGTGGCCCCTTTGGGGCCGCAGTCTGCCTTGCTGGAGCCCGCCTTGACCGCCACCCCCGACGCCCCCCGTTGCTCACCACGCCGCTCGACGCGCTGCACGTCGAACTCGGCGCCCGCATGCTGCCGTTTGCCGGCTACCGCCTGCCCGTGCAGTACCCCGCCGGCCTGCTCGCCGAGCACCGGCACACGCGCCAGGCCGCCGGCCTGTTCGACGTCTCGCACATGGGCCAGCTGCGCCTGGTCGGCGCCGACGCCGCTGCGGCCCTGGAGTCCCTGATGCCGATGGACGTGATCGGCCTGCCCGTGGGCCAGCAGCGCTACGGCCTGTTGCTCAACGATGCAGGCGGAATCATCGACGACCTGATGTTCTGCAACCAGGGGCCGGAAGGGATCTTCGTCATCGTCAACGGCGCGTGCAAGGCGGGCGACGTGGCGCACATCCAGGCGCGCATCGGCGCGCGCTGCGCACTCATCCCCCTGCCCGGGCATGCGCTGCTCGCGCTGCAAGGCCCGCAGGCCGCAACGGCGCTCGCGCGCCTGGCACCGGGGGTGGAGGGGCTGCCGTTCATGCGCGGTGCCAAGCACAGCATCGCCGGCTGCGACTGCTTCCTGACCCGCAGCGGCTATACCGGAGAAGACGGTTTCGAGATCTCGCTGCCGGCAGCGCAGGCCGAGACCCTGGCGCGCGCGCTGCTGGCGCAGCCCGAGGTCCTGCCCATCGGCCTGGGCGCGCGCAACTCGCTGCGCCTGGAAGCCGGCCTGTGCCTGTACGGCAACGACATCGACGCCGGCACCACGCCGCCCGAAGCCGCGCTCGGCTGGGCGATCCCGAAGCTGCGCCGCACCGGGGGGGCGCGCGCCGGCGGCTTTCCCGGCGCCGACCGGGTGCTGGCGCAGATCGACGACCCCGCCAGCCTGCCGCGCCAGCGCGTGGGCCTGCGCGCGCTCGAGCGCGTTCCCGTGCGCGAACACAGCGAACTGCAAAGCACCGATGGCCAAAAGATCGGCGCAGTCACCAGCGGCCTGCTCGGCCCCACGGTGGACGCGCCCGTGGCCATGGGCTACGTGCCCCCGGCCCTTGCCACCGTCGGCACGCGCGTGAACGCCATCGTGCGCGGCAAGGCCGTTCCCATGCAGGTGCACGCCCTGCCCTTCGTTCCTGCGAACTACTTTCGCGTGCCCACCGGCCATCGGGGTCAGGGCGCCTGATGCCGGCCTGCTTTCGCAAAATACAATGAATGCACGTATTCATTGACGGAGATGAAACATGGCTACCTCGATTCGCTTGGCCCCGGAAACCGAGCAAAGACTCGACGAGCTTGCATCCCGCACGGGGCGCAGCAAGGCGTACTACCTGCGGGAACTCATTGAACAGGGCCTCGAAGAAATGGAGGACTACTCCCTTGCCGCGCAGACGCTGGAGCGCGTGCGCAAGGGACAGGAACCCGTGCATGGCGCTGCTGACGTAAGGAAAGACCTTGGCTTGCTGGACGATTGATTACACCGACTCGGCCAAGGGACAGCTTCGCAAGCTCGACAAGCAGATGGCACGGCGCATCGTCGATTTCATGGATGAGCGCATTGCTGCGGGGGCAGACCCGCGCAGCGTCGGCCGGGGCGTCCTTGTGGTGCGCGTGGGAAACCGGAGCGAGATTTATCGATAGTTCATTTCACCCGTTCTGCACGCCAGGACAGCCACAAAAAAATGACAGCCCGTCGGAGTGCAAGGACCGTCCACCGTCCGCGCCCGCTGCGGCATTCTTTGATTTTCAATTTCCCAAGGAGCCTCCCCATGACCGTCAAATTCTCCAAAGACCACGAATGGATCAACGCCGCCGACACCACGGCGGCCGTGGTCGGAATCACCGTGCACGCGCAGGACGCGCTGGGCGACGTGGTGTTCGTCGACCTGCCCGAGGTCGGCCAGCACCTTGGCCAGGGAGCGGTCGCCGGCGTGGTCGAGTCCGTGAAGGCCGCCGCCGACATCTACATGCCCGTGGCGGGCGAAGTCACCGAAGTGAACGAGGCCCTGCGCGCCGACCCCTCCCTGGCCAACTCCGACCCGCTCGGTGCCGGCTGGTTTTTCAAAGTCCGGCTCAGCGACCCCGGCGAGCTCGACGCGCTGCTCGACGAGGCCGCCTACGCCGCCTACGCCAAGACCGTCTGACGGACCGGCCACCAGGCACACCCCATGTCGCAGCCCTTCGCCCCGCAGAGCCCTGCACCGCTCAGCGCGCTGGAAAACGCCGCCGAATTCCTGCCCCGCCACGTCGGCATCAACGCGGCCGACGAAGCGCAGATGCTCGCGGTGATCGGCGAGGCCTCGCGCCGCGCCCTCATCGAGAGCATCGTTCCGCGATCCATCGCGCGCAGCCGCGCCATGGACCTGCCGCCGCCGGTCACGGAAGCCGCAGCGCTGGCCGAACTCCGGGCGCTCGCGGCGAGGAACCGGGTCCTCAAAAGCTTTATCGGCCAGGGCTACTACGGGACGCACACGCCCGGCGTCATCCAGCGCAACATCCTGGAGAACCCCGCCTGGTACACGGCGTACACGCCGTATCAGTCGGAAATCTCGCAAGGCCGCATGGAAGCGCTGGTCAACTTCCAGACCATGGTGTGCGATCTCACCGGCATGCCGATCGCCAACGCGTCCATGCTCGACGAGGCCACGGCGGCCGCCGAGGCCATGGCGCTCGCCAAGCGCTCGGTCAAGTCCGCCAGCGAACGCTTCATCGTCGCCGGCGACGCGCACCCGCAGACCATCGAAGTCATTCGCACGCGCGCCGCCCCGCTGGGCATCGACGTGGTCCTGGCGCAATCGGCCGCCGAATGGGACGCGGCACTCGCGGGCGACTACTTCGCCGTGCTCGCACAATACCCGGCGAGCAGCGGCCGCATCGACGACCTGCGCGCCGACGTGCAGAAGGTGCACGCCCGGCAGGCCGCCCTCATCGTCGCCGCCGACCTGCTCGCCCTGACCCTGCTGAGCCCCCCGGGCGAATGGGGCGCGGACATCGTCGTCGGCAGCAGCCAGCGCTTTGGCATGCCCATGGGCGCGGGCGGCCCGCACGCGGCCTATATGGCCTGCCGCGACGCCTTCAAGCGCTCGCTGCCCGGTCGCCTCGTGGGCGTGAGCGTGGACGCGCATGGCAGGCCCGCGTACCGCCTGGCGTTGCAGACGCGCGAGCAGCACATCCGGCGCGAAAAAGCCACGTCCAACATCTGCACCGCGCAGGCGCTGCCTGCGGTCATCGCCAGCATGTACGCCGTGTACCACGGCCCGGCGGGCCTGCGGCGCATTGCGCTGCGCGTGGCCAGCTACACCGCCATCCTGGCCAAGGGGCTGGAACAGCTGGGCGCACCCCTGCACGCGCAGGACTGCTTCGACACGCTGGTGCTCAGGACCGGCGACGCGACCCGCTCCCTCGCCGCGCGCGCGCTGCAATGGGGCGCCAACCTGCGGGTCTGCGACGAGAACTGGCTGTGCATCTCGCTGGACGAAACCACGACGCGCGCCGACGTCGAACTGCTCTGGCGCATCTTCGCCGGCGACGCCCGGGACCTGCCCGCGTTCGACGCCTTTGAACCGGGCGTGGAGCCGCTGATCCCCGCCGCACTGCGCCGCCGCAGCAGCTACCTGACGCACCCGGTATTCAACACGCACCACAGCGAAACCGGCATGCTGCGCTACCTGCGCGCATTGGCCGACAAGGACCTGGCGCTCGACCGCAGCATGATCCCGCTGGGCTCTTGCACCATGAAGCTCAACGCCACGAGCGAGATGATCCCCATCACCTGGCCCGAGTTTGCCGGCGTGCACCCGTTTGCCCCCGCAGACCAGTTGCAGGGCTACTACGAACTCGACGCGCAGCTGCGCGCCTGGCTGTGCCAGGCCACCGGCTACGCGGGGGTCAGCCTGCAACCCAACGCGGGCTCGCAGGGCGAGTACGCGGGCCTGCTCGCCATCCGGGCCTGGCACCGGGCCCGGGGCCAGGGGCAGCGCACCGTCTGCCTGATCCCGAGCAGCGCGCACGGCACCAACCCCGCGAGCGCCCAGATGGCGGGCATGCAGGTGGTGGTGAGCGCCTGCGACGCCCGCGGCAACGTGGACCTGGCCGACCTCCAGGCGCAGTGCGAGCGGCACAGCGCCAACCTGGCCGCGGTGATGATCACCTACCCCAGCACGCACGGCGTGTTCGAGACGCAGGTCAAGGAACTGTGCGCCCTGGTGCACCGCCACGGTGGCCTGGTGTACGTGGACGGCGCGAACATGAACGCACTGGTAGGCGTGGCGGCGCCCGGCGAATTCGGTGGCGACGTCAGCCACCTGAACCTGCACAAGACCTTCTGCATTCCGCACGGCGGCGGCGGCCCCGGCGTCGGCCCGGTGTGCGTGGTGCAGGACCTGGTGCCCTACCTGCCGGGCCATGCCACGGCCGGCATCGCGGGCGGCGTGGGGGCCGTCTCCGCGGCGCCCCTGGGCAACGCCGCCGTGCTGCCGATCAGCTGGATGTACTGCCGCATGATGGGCGCCGAGGGCCTGCGCGCGGCCACCGAGAGCGCCATCCTCTCGGCGAACTACGTCAGCGCGCGCCTGAAGGCGCACTACCCCACGCTCTACGCGAGCGCGAACGGCCATGTGGCGCACGAGTGCATCCTGGACCTGCGCCCCCTCAAGGAGAGCAGCGGCGTGCTCGCCGAGGACGTGGCCAAGCGCCTGATCGACTACGGCTTTCACGCCCCCACGCTGAGCTTCCCGGTGCCGAACACGCTGATGGTCGAGCCCACCGAGAGCGAAACGCTGTCCGAGCTGGACCGCTTCATCGACGCGATGATCGCCATCCGCGCGGAGATCCGCCAGATCGAAACGGGCGTCTGGCCGCGCGACGACAACCCCCTGAAAAACGCACCGCACACCGCAGAAAGCCTGTTGTGCGCCGACTGGCAACGCCCCTACTCGCGCGAGACGGCGGCCTACCCGGTGGCCAGCCTGCGCAAGAACAAATACTGGTCCCCCGTGGGCCGCGTGGACAACCTGTGGGGCGAGCGCAATCTGTCGTGCAGCTGCATCCCGGTGTCGGACTACGCCTGAGCGCCGCCATGGACGCCGCCGCCAAGCCATCCCCCCGACCGCTGCGGTCGTCATTCGCGACACGGTCCAATGGCTGGAGCGGGCGGTGATCGGGCTGAACCTTTGCCCGTTTGCCAAGGGCGTGCACGCCAAGGGGCTGATCCACTATGCAGTGACCCCGGCCGACGACCCCGCCGGGGTATTGGCCGCCTTGCGCAGCGAGCTCGCGGCGTTGGACACCCTGTCGGCGCAGCAACGCGACACCACGCTGCTGCTGCTGACCAACTGCCTGCAGGACTTTCTGGATTTCAACGACTTTCTCGGGGACGCCGAGGCCCTGCTGGAAGACATGGGGCTCGCGGGCACGCTGCAAATCGCCAGCTTCCACCCCCGGTACCAATTTGCCGGGACGGCGCCCGACGACATGGGCAACTGCAGCAACCGCGCGCCCTATCCCTGCCTGCACCTGCTGCGCGAAGAAAGCCTGGACCGCGCGGTCGCCACGTTCCCCGAACCGCAGAGCATCTTCGAGCGCAACATCCAGGTTCTGGAAGCGCTGGGAATGCCCGGCTGGCAGGCGCTGGACGTGGGGCCCAGCCCGCCCGGTGCGCGATGAAGCAAAAGCCATTGCGCGCGCGCGCCGCTGCCGCCGGGCCACCGGGCGCGGCCTGCGAGCTGTCGGAACTGCGCCCGGGCCAATCGGTGGAACTGCTCAAGGAACTGCACATCCTCACCCGCGACGGGCGCCTGAACCAGGACTCGCGGCGCAAGCTCAAGCAGGTGTACCACCTGTTCAACCTGATCGAACCCCTGCTCGCGGAGCTTGCGGCGCAGGGGCCGGGGCCGGTCCTGGCCGACCACGGCGCGGGCAAGTCCTACCTGGGTTTCATCCTGTACGACCTGTACTTCAAGGCTCTGGGGCGGGGCCATATCTACGGCGTGGAAACCCGCGCCGAACTGGTCGAGCGCTCCCGGCGCCTGGCGCAAGGGCTGGGCTTCGAGCGCATGTCCTTCCTCCACGCCTCGGTGGCCGAATCCGCGGATTCCGGCGCCCTGCCGGCGCGCATCGACCTGGTCACGGCCCTGCACGCCTGCGACACCGCGACCGACGACGCCATCGCCTTCGGTCTGCAAAAGCAGGCCCGCGCCATGGTGCTCGTCCCCTGCTGCCAAGCGGAAGTGGCCGCCTGCCTGCGCCAGGACAAAGCGCTGCAACTGGCACGCACGCCGCTGGCCGAGCTGTGGCGCCACCCGCTGCACACGCGCGAACTGGGCAGCCAGGTGACGAACGTGCTGCGCTGCCTGCACCTGGAGGCGAGCGGCTACCAAGTCACGGTCACGGAACTCGTCGGCTGGGAGCACAGCCTGAAGAACGAACTCATCATCGCCCGCTACACCGGCCAGAGAAAACGCAGCGCGGCGCAGCGCCTGCACGCCATCCTGTGCGCGTTCGGTCTGGAAAAAATGCTCGCCGCGCGCTTTGGCCTGGATGCCGCCCCGGCGGCGGGCGCCGGGGAAGACCGGGCGCGCTGAAGCACCATGGCCCGCCTGCCACGCCTGACCCTGCCGGGCCATCTGCACCATGTGATACAGCGCGGCAACAACCGCCAGCCGATCTTCGTCGACGACCAGGACTTCGAGACGATGCGCGCGCTGCTCGCGGACAAGGCGAGGACGCACGGCGTCGCAGTCCATGCCTATGTGCTCATGGGCAACCATTTCCACCTGCTGCTCACCCCCGCCACGCAGGACGGGCTGCCGCAGCTGATGCAGGCCCTGGGGCGGCGCTACGTGCAATATTTCAACCGCCGCCACGCGCGCAGCGGCACCTTGTGGGAGGGGCGCTACCGCGGCACCGTTCTGCAGGCCGGGCGCTATCTGCTGCCCTGCATGGTGTATCTGGACCTGAACCCCGTCCGGGCCGGGCTGGTGGCGCAGGCGGCCGACTACCCCTGGTCCAGCCATGGCCACTGGACCGGTTTGCGCAACGACCGGTTGCTCACGCCGCACGCGCTGTACTGGGCACTCGGCAACACACCGTTTGCCCGCGAGGCGGCCTACGCGAACCTGGTTCAGGCGGGAATCGGACCGCAGGAACAGGCCGCGCTGACGACGTCAGCGCTCAGCGGATGGGCCCTGGGCGAAGCCGCATTCATCGCCGATTTGCAAAAGCTCACGCCGCGCCGCATCGCGCGCGGGCAGGCGGGGCGGCCGCGCAAGGCGCGAGAAATCGATTCGTCGTAGGGCAAGGCGACTGTGGTCAAATGCCAGCGGTCGCGTTCAAGTTCCTTGATGCGCTTATGCTTGATCGCTGGCATGGATCGAAAGGTCTTTCTGGTGGTCGACGGACACCCTGCGCACAAGGCCAAGCTGATCAAGAGCTTTGTCCAGGACAACGCTGATCGGCTAGAACTGTTCCTTCTGCCGCCATACTCGCCGGAACTCAACCCTGACGAATTGGTGTGGGCACACGTGAAAGCTCGCGTTGCCAAGGCAACTGTGCAGACCAAGGACGAACGTAACTACTCAGCCCCCCGGCCCACGGCCCAGCCGATCAACCAAAGCAAGGTTGGACCGGAGCGCCCAGAAAGGCTTGGATGAGCGCGTCAAACAGCTTGGCACCCTGCTTGTTCAGCGTCGCCAAGTAAGAGCGGATGATGCAGTAGATATCCGCTCCGTCGCTTGTCCGAAAGCACCCGGAAATCTTCTGCTTGACCTTGGGCATGCGTACAGCCTGCTCGGCCAGGTTGTTCGTGAAAGGTACGTTCGGCTCCGTCATGAAACGCCAAACGTCATCGCTGTAATCGCGTAGCCGGCCGATCAGGTTGGCGGCCTTGCTCTGCTTGATGCGACCGCGTCGGCCATTGGACTGCACGCGCGGATTGAGCAGATCGCCTTCGGCCAACGTTGCCTCGAACAGACTGCGCAGAACCTGCACTCGCAGCTGATGCTCAGGCGCCGCGTAGTCGATCTGACCCTGTGCACGCAGTTGATGGATCAGGCTGTTGGCGTACAGCAGCACCTCAATCGATCGACCCGCCCAGTCCTGCTTGAGTTGCTCATGCACGTACGTCAGTTCGCGTACATGGTGCGCGTTGCACAGGCTGTGCCTACTGCCCAGCCTGCGATAGGACGCCCAGCCATCGTGCACCAGCGTGCCTTTGAACAGGGGCAGGAAGCCATGCTCGACGAACGCTGTCATGCCACGTTTCTCATGTCGCCCCAGCCAAGTCAGCTTCTCGGTGACCAGCGCGTGCAGCCAGTGCAGCGATTTGTTCACGCGCAGGCCCGTCTCGTCGGCGTGCACGATGGGCTGGTTCACCAACTCCTGCGCGATGGCTGGCCGTGACTGTGGGCGCCAGCACCTGGGCAGCCTCAGCGTTGGCACTCAGAATCGTTGCCTCGGACATGGGCATGTCAAAGAGATCTCCCATCACTTCACCCGTGCGCTTGAGTGGCAGCATCTGGTACTGGTTCAGGTGCACGGCTGCGGCCTTCGCGCGCGGGCCGTATTGCACTGCTGCGGTGACGTCCGCGGGGAACACGCCACGATGGGTCTTGCCGCAGGTGCACATCGATTGCAGCACGCGGTGCTCGGTGACTTGGTAGCGCAAATCGGGCAGATCGTAGACCTGCCGGGCCTCAACCACGCTGGTCTGACCCAGGGGGCCATGGCAGACATCGCAGCGCTCGGGCGGCGCATGGATGACGACCACATTGGGTTCGGCCACTTGGCACAGGGTATGGCCCTTGTGCCCCTTCTGCCCGCCGACCGGTCGTTGCCCGGCCTTGCGCAATGACTTGGGTTGGGGCTTGTTGAGCCCGTCGCTGGAGGATGGCTTGCTGGAGTTGCGGCTGTTCAGATTGAGCCGCGCTTGCAGTTCGTTGACTTCGATTCGCAGGGCATCCACTTGGGCCATCAGCATTTGCTGCATTGCCCACTGCTCCAAGATCAGCTCACCCCTCTGGGCATGGCTGAGTGAGTTGAGGTCGGGTAGCTGTTGCATCAAGTTGCGGATTATGGCCTACGGCGAGGGGGGACCTGAGTAGTTACGGACGAACTCAAACGCATGCTTGACCGCACCCTCCATCGCTTGCAGAAGCTGCCTGATATCGTTGCCAGCTTCTTCCGTGCCCCGACTTGTCGCTATGCGTCAATGTGAGGCTTTACTTCCGACAACTTTAGTAAATGTTGGTCGTCCTACCCGCACCCGTCTATTTCCACTGCTTCTCGTCGTTCACCCACAACCCACCAGGCAAGCATCCCGGTTTGATGAAAGCGTCGACGACATTGCCCAGGACGGTCGAGACGTTGTTGTTGAAGCCGTTCACCGGAAGAGCCTGGCCGAACGCGATGGAGCCGCCGCAGAACACCGCCCCATTGTTGGGCGAGCCGAAGTAGGTCATGTCGGCGCGGATACGATAGTCCTGCGAGCCGCTCAGACCGGGATAGGGATAGAGAATTTCCTCGATCGACAGCAGGTAGTTGTCGCTGTGGCCACCTGAAGACGCGATGATGCGAGTGTGCGGTGGTGTCCCGAGGGTGAGGTCGTAGCGATCGAGCTCGAGGCCGGCTGCGCCGCCGTAAGCGAGGCCACTGTCTCCGATCATCTCGCCTTCCACACCTTTCATGATCCAGTCGACGGTGCGGTGGTAGCTGTCGGGCATGCGTCGATACGGACGGCTCGTCTCGAAGCCCTCTGCGATGAAGCCGACGCCGAACGTCTTTTGCGGTGGCCGCCCCAAGTTCTTCCACAAGCCACTCTTCTGACCGGTCGTCGCAAGGTAGTGCTCGCCGGGACGCGCGTTCCAGGCGCGCATCCCCGAGTCGCACTTGCGCACCTCCATGACTGACGGCACGTCATCACGGAATGCGACGTTCCAGTAGTAGCCGTTGCCACCCATGTAGACATAGCGGCCGCCGGTGGCGATGTAGTCTTCGGTGGCGTCCAGCATGCGCTCGGAGTAGTACTCCGGGTGGGTGCCGCTGATAACGCACGAGTATGTCTTCAACGCGGCAACGCCTTCGCGGTGCAGATCTTCGTCGGTCAGAACCTCGTAGTCGTAACTTTTGTGCTCCAGCCACGCGACGATCGAGAGATCGGCCGGAAACTGCCAGGTCACGCCCATGCTGGATATGCGGTGCTTGGGCCGCATGTTGACGATCGGGCGACGGTAGGAGCTGTAGCAGACGCCATTGCCGTCTGACCAGTGATCGTAGGTCGAGAGACCGAACTCGTCCTTCTTGTACATCTCAATGTCGATCTCGGTGACGATCGGCGGTTGCCCCGTCATCGGCTGGATGATTTGCGCGTCGAAGCTCAGATGCTCGTTCCCGTAGGCCATGTAGCTGGCGGTCGGGATCAACAGTGCGAGGGGCGCCTTTGCGACCTTCGGACGCACGAAAAAGACGATGTGCTCTTCGGCCAAGCCGATGCCCGGGCCGGCGCGCAAGCGCATCGCGTAGACGCCGCTCTTCATTTCCGCCGGCAATGTGACCTGCTTTGTGCGCTCCCAGTTGCAGTCGATCATTGCGTCGGCATGGAACTCGACGCCGCCGTATTCCTTCGGGTTCAAGCGGAAACAATCGTTGTGACCACTCCAGTTCCAGCCGGTCTGCGCGCGGACCGGTCGGTTGTAGCCCTCGGCATGCAGACCATGCGGGCCGGCATCGTGCACGGCGTCACCGATACCCTGATCGGTGTAGCCGATCGAGGTGTCCCAGTAGGCCACCAGGCCCTTGCGGTCCGGCTCGCCACCCTTCATCAGATAGGCCAGTTCGTCGCGAGTCAACGCGCGATCCCACACCATCGGGCGATCGACCTTGCCGGAGTACATCTGCGAGACGAAGCGACCGCGCGACTCGTGCCAGTCTTGCGAGCCGGCGATCAAAAAGGGGGTCTCCGGCAGATTGCGCTGCCGGAACCGGAAGGTCTCACCGACGTGCGAGCGGTAGTCGATCGGACACACCGCTCCGAGCAGGCTGTTGTAGCGATTGGCCACGCTCTCATGGTGCACGGTGGCACGGCCGCTCGACGCGTCGAAGGTGGCAGCGACGAAATACCACTGCCGCGCCATCATCGGGACTTCAGTCTGAACGTAGTCGACTTCGCCGTTGCCGCCGACCCAAAACTCGAGGTGACCGGCCGGATTCAATCCGAGCGCATAGCCTTCGTTCCTTACGTTGTCCCAGCGGCCCATCATGGCCTGCCGCACACCCGCCAGAGGCAGGCCCGGGAAGATGAACGCGCACAGCGTGATGCTTCCTTCGAGCGCGAGCTTGTGCTGCGGATCGGCAACCCGCAGGAACGAACCCACCTGCGTGTACTGCTTCTTCACCGCCCACGCCCCGTTGCCTTCGCAGCCGATCTCCTCGTCGAGATAACCGGGCCCACTCGGGTGCTGGTCGCCGTGAATCAGCCGCACCAGCTGCGCCTGAAC
>NZ_AFAL01000390.1 GCF_000193225.1 Verminephrobacter aporrectodeae subsp. tuberculatae At4
CCAATTCGGGACAGGCCGGCAGCAACATCCTGACCCTCACGGCGGCCGCTGCGTCGGGCTCCAAGACGGCCCTCGGCAGCGCCCTGAGCACGCTGGGCAACGGCATGAACCTGGCGCTCGCGCCGCGCATCAACGGCCAGTACTACCTGGGCGCGCTGGCCAACTTCCTGCAAAACAGCGGCGACGCGAACGTGCTCTCAACGCCCACCCTGATGACGCTGGACAACGAAGAGGCGAAGATCGTCATCGGCAGCAACGTGCCGTTCATCACCGGCTCGTACGCGAACAACACGGGCAGCAGCAGCGTGAACCCGTTCAATACCATCGAGCGCAAGGACGTGGGCCTGATGCTCCGGGTGCGCCCCCAAATCAGCGAAAACGGCACCGTGAAAATGGCGATCTACCAGGAAGTCTCGAAGATCGACCGGGACACGACCAAGGACGCAAACGGCCCGACCACCAGCAAGCGCTCGATCGAATCCAACGTGGTGGTGGACGACGGCAACATCATCGTGATCGGCGGACTGCTCGAAGACAGCTACGCGCAGGCCGAGGACAAGGTCCCGTTCATGGGCGACCTGCCCGTGGTCGGCAGCCTGTTTCGCAGCGAGTACCGCTCGCGCAAGAAAATCAATCTGATGGTCTTCCTGCGCCCCACCGTGGTGCGCGACAACGCCGCCAGCGACGCGCTCTCGATCGACCGCTACGAAAGCATCCGCGCGCTGCAACAGAGCACGCAACCGGCCCCCAACTGGATGCTGCGCAACGTCGACGCGACGCCGGAACTCCCGGTGCTGCCGGCGTCACTCTCCCTGCCCCGCGAGCGCCCGGACGGCGCGCAGCCCACGCCACCCGACGGCAACTGATTCCAGCCAGCGATGCGCCACCCCCTGCCCTACGCCTTCGCGCGCACCGCGCAGCTGCTGCTCGAGGACGACGGCGAGCAACTCGTGCTCTGGCACGGCCCCGGACCGGACACGGGTGCGCTCTCGGAAGTGCTGCGCAAACACCCCGTACAGCAGCTGCTGACGCTGGACGCGCCCGACCTCGCGCAACGCATCAGCGCCGCCTACTCGCACAGCGAGTCGAGCGCGGCGACGGTGGTCAGCGAAGTCGAGAGCGACGCCGACCTGTCACGCATGATGCAGGAGCTTCCCGCGGTGGAAGACCTGCTCGAGTCCGCGGGCGACGCGCCCATCATCCGCATGCTCAACGCCCTGCTCACGCAGGCCGCGCGCGACGGCGCGAGCGACATCCACATCGAACCCTACGAGCGCCATTCGAGCGTGCGCTTTCGGGTCGACGGCACGCTGCGCGAGGTCGTGCAGCCGAACCGCGCGCTGCACGCCGCGCTGATCTCGCGCCTGAAGATCATGGCCGACCTGGACATCTCCGAAAAGCGCCTGCCGCAGGACGGACGCATCAGCCTGCGGCTGGGGACGCGCGCCATCGACGTGCGCGTCTCGACCCTGCCCAGCGCCCACGGCGAACGCGCCGTGCTGCGCCTGCTCGACAAAAGCGGCGGCCGGCTCAGCCTGGAGTCCGTCGGCATGCAGGGCGCGACGCTGCACCGCTTCGAAGCGCTGATCGGCCAGCCGCACGGAATCATCCTCGTGACCGGCCCCACGGGATCGGGCAAGACGACCACGCTGTACGCCGCGCTCGGGCGCCTGGACGCCACGCGCAACAACATCATGACCGTCGAGGACCCGATCGAATACGAGCTGCCCGGAATCGGCCAGACCCAGGTCAACGGCCTGATCAAACTGAGCTTTGCCACGGCCCTGCGCGCCATCCTGCGCCAGGACCCGGACATCATCATGATCGGTGAAATCCGCGACTTCGAGACCGCGCAGATCGCCATCCAGGCCTCCCTCACCGGCCACCTGGTGCTGGCCACGCTGCACACCAACGACGCCGCCAGCGCCGTCACGCGGCTCACCGACATGGGCGTGGAGCCGTTCCTGCTGTCCTCGTCGCTGCTCGGCGTTCTGGCCCAGCGCCTGGTGCGCAAGTACTGCGTTCACTGCCATGGCAGCGGCTGCGCGCCCTGCGCGCAAACAGGCTACACGGGCCGCACCGGAGTCTTTGAACTGCTGGTGACGACCGAGACCCTGCGCGCGCAAATCCACAACCAGGCGTCCGAGGCCGACATCCGCACGGCCGCGCTCGAAGGCGGCATGGCGCTGATGCGCGACGACGGGGAACGGTTGATCGCCGCCGGCATCACGAGCCGCGCGGAGGTGCTGCGCGTGACGCGCGAGGGATGAGCGCCCTTGGGGGCCCGGCGTGAAAGGACGTCGGGTCCCACATCCGTTGCATTCCTTTCATCTTCCTCACCCGCAAACCCCGGAAGCTTTGACATCATGTGCTCCCCTTGATGCACTCACCACCCGGCAGCAACGCGGCCAAGGCATGGGCAGGTACATCACCCTGGCAACAAAAGGAACCAAGCACCATGAAACCGAGCCCGTCCCCACTCATCCTCGCAACCCTCTGCGCCGCTGCGCTGACCGCCTGTGGCGGCAGTGGCGGAGGGTCGGATGCGAGCACCGACACCGGAGCCTCCCCGACGGCACCCGGAGACTTCCGCGTCGCCGAATACGTCGGCACCTGGACCGGAGATACCACCGTCTGCAAAGCCGGGTTTCCGTATAGCAGCAAGGACAAGGCCTACTCCTATCGCATGACCAGCCTGATGCTCGCCGAAAAGACTGTGGAGGTGACGTATACCGCCTACACCGACGCGGCATGCATGTCCAAGGCCGGTCGGGTGATCGAAAAATACGACGCTTCATGGTCCGCCGGCAGCGCCCCCGGCAAGACCAATGTGGCACGCGTTTCGTTGGCCTTCACCGGGTCCAGCACAGGTGCTGACGGCGGCTCCGGCTTGGCGTTGAACATGATGCCCGACGGCAAATTCATCAGCAGCACGGGCAAGTTGCTGCTGGACGTGGATGGCACCAATCTATATGGCCCTGCTGCGGATACAAAGATGGACGCCGACGGGTTCCCCATGACGCTGAACACGACCAGTTTCGCGACCAAGCAATAGGGCCTGGAAATACCGCCGGTGCATGAAAAGCAAAAAGGGGCGGCGCTTATGCGATGGCTGCCCCGATTTGCCGGTGAGCAGGCGCGCAGACCGCGCCAAGCGGTGGAAACCGTTCGGCCCCGGCACCCACACAGGCCGTAGAGGCCCCCGTCGTCGAACCCCTTGCCTGCTTGCCACATGTACAGGCGGTCGGGGTGGCGCTTGTCGTAGACATGGAACACGGTGGCGGCCCTGCCGTTGACCACGTCGGCACGGTGGCCAGCGCCGGATCGAACGGACGCCGGCGCAAGCTTGGTGGCGACCACGCAGTGGTAGCCGAACCCGCGCAAGCATTGCAGCTTGGCCTCGGTGGAGACGCCCGCATCCACCGTGGCACCTTGGGACCACATCCAGACCCGTGAGCATGCCTTGGGGTGTGCTTGGGCTCGCTGGCATTGCCGGCGAAAAATTGCACACGCCGCACGAACCCGCTGGCGTCCAGCGCCACGGCCAGTATCAGTTGCGGGCAGGTGTGTGGCTGGGTGATCCGGGGAGCCGGGATGGCGCGATTGCCCTGCCCACGAAACGGCCAATATCCACACTCCCATATCGACTATTTTTCCTGCTTCATGCAGAAAACAGTAACCTGGGTGATAATGATCGCCCGGGGCTGGGAACGACGCTCCCTTCCATCCGCCCCCAAGGGGGTCTGACATGGTCCGCACCCTCTCCGATGCACGCCCCGTCAAGTAGCGTTCGGGACTGCATCCTCCGTCGCGTCGCGTTGAAAAACTTTGAACGAAAGGTGGTCCTCTGATGCAATTCAACATTTCAAACCGGATCTCTCAAGGTCTCATTTTCTGTTTTGACACGATACTCGCCTGCTTGATCAGTGCATCCATTGCCCATGCACAGGGCTTGCAGGCTGCCCACTACAAAATTGTTCGACTGGAACTGAAGGTCAACGTCCATCAGGATTTGACGAATGAATGGGAACAGACGCTGGAGCATGAGGCGCTCTCGGACGTTGGCGCTGTGAACATCGGAAAATACTTTTATCAGTACAGCCAAGGCTACCAAGTTGCCGAAATCACCGAAGCCTACACCCTCAAGGCCGACGGACGAAAGATCCCGGTTCAGGCGGATGCCATTCAAAGACAATTGGGGGTTACCACTGAATCCGGAGTCAGTTGGCCAGAAGCCTCCATATTGCAAGTCACGTTTCCGGATTTGCAAAAAGGTGATCGCACTTTGGTGACAGTCAAGGGACGTGATTTCAAGAATTTTCTTCCGGGATGGAGCGCCTTTCACGACACTCTGCCCCATAATGTTGACGTAGACCAATATCACGCACGCCTGGAAATACCTCAGGGTATGGATTTTCAGGTGCAAGGTCAGGGCATGGCCGTACAGAGCCATCAATCGGGGCAAAAAAAGGTGTGGGAAATTCAAGGCACTTCCAAAGCCCACTTGCTGGATGCGGGTGCCGTCAACATCCAGAATTCCAATCCTCGCTGGATGTTTTCCAGTTTTTCTGATTGGGAGCAGTTGGGACGTTCCTTCGGTCAAGCTTTCGCATCACGCCTTACCCTGAATGAAGATATCCGGAAATTGGCGCATGAGATCATTCAAGGCGAAGAGACGACGGAAGGGAAAGCAAGAAAAATCCATGCATGGTTGCGCAGAAACGTTCGCTACGTCGCAGTTTACTTGGGAACCGGTGGCTGGGTACCCCATGAATTGGATTGGATTTTGAAGAACAGATATGGCGACTGCAAGGATCAATCGCTGCTGATGATCGCATTGTTGCAATCCGCAGGCATCAATGCAACACCTGCGTTGCTTCGAACCCAGGCAGATTATGAGCTGCCCGAATTGCCTGTGCCATGGTTTGATCACTGTATTGTGTTCATTCCGGAACTGAAGCGCTTTGTTGATCCTGCAGCCAGTGCCATAGCCTGGGGAGCCTTGCCTATGGAGAATAGTGACAAGCCGGTACTCGTCGTTGATTTTGACGGGAAAAGTCGACTCGACAGAACACCCTCATTCCGTTCGGAGGAAAACAGGATCGAAGTGCATGGCAAATGGCAAATTCATACCGATGGATCTGCAGACCTGAAACTGGACATCGAAGCACGTGGGCATTCTGCCGTAGGGCTTCAAAATCAGTTGCGCCAAATTCCTGATAATATGCGAGAGGCTGCTTTGAATCGATGGATCACTGATGGCGGTCTGCGGGGAACTGGTCAGATGAGCTTTGCACCTGTCAGCCCGGAGACCCAGCGGCAAGACTTGCACATTACGGCAAAAATACAGAATCTCTTGCCCGACCCGGAGGCCGGGGCGATATTGCCGCATCCCATGTTGAGCAATTTGGGAGTCTACATAATTTCCAATATCGGAAATATAAATCCGGATGCTCGTCGATATGCGATCGAATGCATTCCTTTCTCGGTGCGAGAAGAGTTTTCTGTTCAATATTCCAAGGATTTCGAACTGCTGCGTGTTCCCAAGTCCGTGCAGATATCTTCTGATGCGTTGGCTATCCGATTTGAACAACACGTTGTTAAAAATGAAAACAGTGTTGAGGGGTGGCGAGAATATAGCCAATCGCAGGCACACCATAGCTGTTCACCCCAACAATATCTGGAGCGTCAGCCTGTGCTGTCAAGAATTTTGCACTCCTTGCGCAGCAACGTTCTCTACGTTCAATCTTCTTCTCGCTAACGACGGATGCCGTTGAATTGCCCTTGAAGTGGCGGTGAAAGCCGTTCGGCCCCGGTACCCACAGGTCAAGAGGCCGCCGCCATTGCCGGCGAAAAATTGCACGCGCCGCACGAACCCGCTGGCGTCCAAGCGCCATGCTCAGTGTCCCACGCGGGCAGTCGCGGCGCTCCTTGCTGCGGCCGCGCTTCGGCCTTGTTCACCAGCAACGGCCCCGCCCTCGACGCAGGTGTTGCTCAGGTCGTGCGGCGTGATCGTCTGGCCCAGGCCGAACATCGCGCAACGCACCCGGCACCGATTGCTCCTTCAATCCCCACGCGTGCGTTGCCGGTTCACTGCACGGCCGGACCATGCGCGCGGCGATGTTGCCGCCGCGATCTGCGGGCGGTTCAGGCCCCACTGTGCGCCATCGCGCTGACCCACCAAGCTGCATGCGCTGATGCTGGTGTGCGGTGTGAATTGGCCCCCGGCTGGGTCATCCAGGGAGCGCACGATTGCCCTACCCACGAAACACCCACACTCTTGCATTGACTATTTTTTGCCTTACACTGGCGACACGTCACTCGTGCGACAAATGGTCGCACGCAGCTGACTCCGACTGCTTTTCATCCGTCCGCAAGGAAGTTTGACATGGTCCGCACGCTCTCCGGTGCACGCACTGCCAAGCAGCAGTGTGGCCAAGCAGTGCCCCTTTGCGATTTCGTCAATCGTGGCCTTGTGTCAGCTTGCGCCCGGCGTGGCCTGCGGCCAGGGCATGGCAGCTGCGCACGCGGCAATCTGCGCGTGGCACGCTTTGGTGCCGCAGGCGCCATCGCCGCCAACGGTGTCCATCGGTGCGCCGGGCGAAATCTGCTGGAGCAGACCGGCCAGGGCCTGGCCGTAGACACAGCGTTTGGGGCCGGTGTTGTCGTCGACGGCCAGATGCCGTGGTTCACCCATGCGCAGCACGGGCAAGACAACTCGCAGGCTTTGCGCGAGTCCCCGCAGCGCACGCAGCGGCAGACCAAACACCTGCTTGAGACCGAACAAGCTTTGGAAGCGCTGCCAGTGACGTTGTTGCATAAATCGACCGTCGAAGATGCGTCTCCTCAAAACACCATTTCAGGTGATGCACACAGACTGCGGGCGAGCCAGAACGGCCATGCGATTGAGCATGCCCGCACGGATGGCGACCTTGATAACCTGCGAGCCAATCACACGTGCCCACAGGAAATGGCTGGTCAGCGTCGTCAGACGGTACATCAGGTTTTCCACCAGCGAGCGCTTTTGGTAGCCGCTGACTTTTTTTCCATTTGCGTCAGTCGCTCTTTGCGATCTTGTTCTTGTCAATGGCAGCAAATGTCCGCATGCTATGTGGCCCAGGATTTATGCAACAACGTCGCAAATTAAATCAATTCCCAAAGATGAATAAAGATATGCCTAAAAATAGAATACCCAAAGCATTCATCATTTACTTTTTTTCGTGCATGATAGTACTTTTTGAATTGAACCAAGGTTCTATAGAAAAAATGGAAAATAGTGCCCGTAATAATGGTACCATAGGTCTTGCTGGCGGGATGGCAGGTACAGTTATTGGCATACTATCCGGTGGGTTTACTGTTGGTGCGATAGCTGTCTCAAATAATACCAATTGCGGAACAGTTGATGGTGGTTGCAGCAAGGTATTTTCTAAAAAAATCGCCGTTTTCTGCTGTTTCGATTCTGATAATTTTTTGATCCTGCCTATCAGAAAAGCAGACACTTTTTTGGTAAGTGAAAAGGAGTGGAAAATGAAGCAAATTTCTATTGCTGAAACGAAAAAGGTTGTCGGTGGTGATAAAGACCTCAGCAGATGTCTTGGTTCCGCAGCTGTTGGCTTTGTAATTGGTGGGGCCGTTGGTGCTTCCATAGGTCAGCTTGGCGGGGCGATGGGTGCGCTCCTTGGTGTAGCTCTCGGTGGGATGGTCGGTTCCGCTCTGGCCGTTTCAAATAATCCTTATTGCGGAACAAGTTCCCGCGCAGGTCAACAAGCTGGTAGGCGTTTTTAAAGAGGCACATCAAATTGGATAATTTTTTGGTGGTGTCTGTCCGAAAAGCAGACACTTTTTTTGGCAAGTGAAAAGGAGTGAAAAATGAAGCAAATTTCTATTGATGAAACGAAAAAGGTTGTCGGTGGTGATAAAGACCTCAGCAGATGTCTTGGTTCCGCAGCTGTTGGCTTTGCAATTGGTGGGGCCGTTGGTGCTTCCATAGGTCAGCTTGGCGGGGCGACGGGTGCGTTCCTTGGCGGAGCTCTCGGTGGGTTGGGCGGTGCCACTCTGGCCATTTCGAATAATCCTTATTGCGGAACGAGTTCCCGCGCAGGTCAATAAGCCGGTAGGCGTTTTTAGGGGAGTACATCAAATTGGATAATTTTTGGTAGTGTCTGTCCGAAAAGCAGACACTTTTTTTGGTAGGTGAAAAGGAGTGAAAAATGAAGCAAATTTCTATTGATGAAACGAAAAAGGTTGTCGGTGGTGATAAAGACGCCGGCAGATGTGCTGGTGCAGCAGCTGTTGGCGTTGCACTCGGTACGACCAGTGGTATTTACGTAGGTCGTGTTGCCGGGCCGGTGGGTATGGCCTTTGGCGGACTTGTCGGTGGGCTGGTCGGTGGCTCTCTGGCTATTTCAAACAATCCTTATTGCGGAACGAGTTCCGCAGGTCAATAAACCGGTAGGCATTTTTAAGGAGGTACGCCAAATTTTCATGTGCCGGACACTCCGGCAAGGTGTTGTGAATGAAAGTTTCATACGCTGAAGGCATAGCCAGCTACGGCGGCCCCGAGTCATACGTGCACACTTACAAAGGTGTGGGCGAAACATTGACAGGGGGACGCGCGGGCCGGGTATTGAGCCGCGTAATTCATGTCCCGCAGCGAGAACTGCGGGCTGTCCGGGGTGCCGAGGTTATGGAGACAAGCCGAAGGCCACACTGTGTCTGCCGCATTGGCGAGGCAGACATAGACCCCGCGCGGTTAGCGATCCCGCGCACGCGCGCAAGCACCTTTTCGGAAACGAGGAGACCCCACGTTTTTCTGTCTGTCCTGTGCCGGGCAGCGGCAGAGCGCATCGAAAAGCCCGAGGGTGTACAGCGATGAGTCATTAACGGGAAGTCGGACTGAATGGATCAGGCGCTGTGATGTACGCAACGGGAGCAACCATTGAATCGCACTGACTTGGTCATGTTGGGGTCAGTGGGGGGTAGCTAGAACCTCTTCGTTCCGCAGCAAACAACGGTCATGCAATGGGACAGTGACATCTCTTCAGCATTGTTCTTTTGTCCAATCCTCTACTCGCTGATTATTTATCTAATTTATGTCCTTATTTCGCAAAGAAGTATTGCGTGAGCACTCCCAGTCCTACTGGGGTTCCACGGTCCTTCAAGGCTCCGGAATTCTTCTTATGCTGACATTGGCAGTGGTTATTTTTTCTGCCATCCTGCTTGGCTTGCTTTTTTTTGGAGAATTTACCCGTCGCACGACGCTGGAAGGTTATGTAATACATCAGGGCGGGGCCTTGCGTGTTTATAGCTCTTTGGCTGGCCGCGTTGCGACGCTGGCGGTATCTGAGGGGAAAATTGTAAAACGAGGAGAAATTCTGCTTACCATTCTGGATGAACGATTCGGAGAAAAGGATATTGAATCACGACAAGCCGTTGTCGCCCAAATAGAGGCACGCAAGAAAAGTCTGAAATCCATCGAGATGCAACAGCGCCAACTTTTCCATACGACACGCCAAGGGATACTGGGTAGAAAGAAATCGCTTGAACAAGAGCTGTCACAATTAATTCACGAGCACCGCACGCTGAGTCAGCGCCTGGAATTATCCGAAGATATAGAAAATAAATTCCGTGCTCTTTATGAGAAAAAGTTCATTTCCATCGTTCAAATGCAAGAAAAAATGGAGGCAAGCAATGAACTCAGATATCGGGTTCAAACGAATGAACGCATGCAGACGAGCAATTCGCGTGAAATAAATTCATTGCAGAATGAATTGGATGTTCTTCCGATGAAGGAAAAAGAGCAATTGGAAGAAATAGACAGATCCATTCAACAGCTTGAGCAGGAACTCATAGAAAATCAATTGAAGAGGCAGATTGTCATTCGGGCGGCGCATGCTGCCCGGGTCACCGGATTGACTGCATTTGTCGGACAGACTGTGGCGCCCACGCGGCCATTGATGACCCTGGTCCCGGTTGACAATCCTGCCAGTGCGTTGGAGGTTCATTTGTTTGCCTCCAGCAAGGATGCGGGTTTCATCAAGACCGGACAAAACGTCAAACTCCGGTATCAGGCGTTCCCCTATCAGAAGTTTGGCCACGCTTCCGGAAGCGTCATTGACATTTCCGAAAGCCCCATATTATCAACAGAGCTGATATACCCGATGGCCGAAATTTCGAATGATCCCTTGTACCGCATTCGGGTGCGGCTGGCGCAACCCTATATTCTGGCTTACGGGAAGCGACAGGAATTGAGTTCCGGCATGCGGGTTGAGGCAGACGTCATGCTGGACAGGCGCACGTTGCTTGAATGGATTTTTGAGCCAATTTACAGTCTGCGCGGGAAATATTTCCAATGAGTTTCCGGAATCGTGATTCAGGCAGAAAATTACCCTTGATTTTGCAGGCAGAGGCTGCCGAGTGCGGTATTGCCTGTTTGGCCATGATTCTCAATTTTTTTGGACATGGCACCGACTTGGCCGGCGTTCGCAACCGGTTGGCCGTGTCGTTGAAGGGCATGAATCTGGCACAGCTGAGAGATGCCGCGCAAACATACTCCCTGTCCGCGCGGCCCTTGCGCCTTGAACTGCATGAACTGAAGGATCTGAAGACGCCGTGCATACTGCATTGGGACATGAACCATTTTGTCGTTCTGAAGAAGTCTTTCGGACAGAAATTCATTATTCATGATCCGGCAAAAGGAATCATCACACTGTCCATCAAGGAGATTTCCGAGCATTTTACAGGGGTCGCCCTGGAGTTGTCGCCCGTAGCTGATTTTGAAATCAGAAAGGAACCGAAAAAGATCAAGCTGGCTCAGATTTTTGGCCAGATATCGGGCTTGCCCGGGAAAATAGTCCAAATATTTTTCATTTCTCTCGGAATCGAATTGTGCGGGCTGTTGAGCCCCTTGTACGTCCAGTGGGTCGTCGATCATGCACTGCTTTCCGGAGACAAGGATTTGGTGACTTTGTTGGCTCTTGGATTTTCAGTCGTTGTGTTGGCGCAGGTATTCATTGCTGCATTGCGCTCGTGGGTGGTTCTGAATTTCAGCACGGACATCATTATTCAATGGTCGGTCAACGTATTTTCTCATTTGCTCCGCTTGCCTCAGGCATGGTTTGAAAAACGCCATCTTGGGGACATCGTTTCACGATTTGATTCCATTGACACGATCCAAAGAACGTTAACCACGAACTTCATCGAAGCAATCATTGATGGCTTGATGGTCGTGGTCACGTTGACCATGATGCTGCTCTACAGCGCCTGGATGACCCTGGTTGCCTTGTTTGCCGTCGCTTTTTACGCTGCATTGCGCTGGCTGGTTTACGCTCCGCTGCGCCGTTCCACGGAAGAGCAAATTGTGCTTTCGGCGAAGCAACAAACCACTTTCCTGGAAAGTGCCAGGGGCATACAGGCCATCAAGATTTTCGGCGGGGAAGGACAGCGGCAAACGCTATGGAACAACCGCGTGGTTGATAGCGCAAACCGCCAGCTGCGAACCCAGCGATTCATGATCGGGTATAAACTTGCCAATGGCAGTTTATTGGGAATCGAGCTTATACTCTCCGTATGGATTGGGTCCCGGTTGGTTCTGGCGAATGTTTTTTCCATTGGAATGCTGTTTGCCTACATGTCCTTCAAGGCCGTGTTTGCAAGCCGGATCAGCAGTTTGATTGACAAGATCGTAGACTTCAAAATGCTGAGCATCCAAGGAGAGCGTCTCGCGGACATTGTTTTGACTGAACGCGAAGTTTCTGCTGCTTCACGGAATGCACGGACTCCGGATGATCTGACGATTGAAATACGCAATCTGCATTATAGATATTCAAAGGTTGACCCGTTCATTCTGCGTGATTTGACGGTCCGCATTCCTCAGGGCGCATCGGTGGCCATTACAGGCCCTTCCGGATGTGGCAAAACAACCCTTGCCAAGCTGATTTTGGGTCTGTTGCTGCCTGAAGAGGGTTGCATTCTTCTTGGAGGACAGGACTTGCAAAAAATGGGCATTCAGAATTATCGGCCCTTTGTGAATGCAGTCATGCAGGATGATCAGTTGTTTTCCGGGTCCATTGCGGAAAACATTGCTTTTTTTGCTGAGAACGTGGATGAAGAACGAGTCCAGGATGTGGCCAGAATGGCGTGCCTGCACGATGACATCACAAGAATGAACATGGGTTATGGCACCTTGATCGGGGATATGGGCACTGCCCTTTCTGGCGGTCAGAAACAACGCTTATTGCTGGCAAGGGCCTTGTACAGAAAGCCCTTGATATTGATTTTGGACGAGGCGACCAGCCATCTCGATATCGATCTGGAAAAGGCCATCAACTCGGCAATAAAAAATCTGTCCATCACGCGCATCGTGATCGCACACAGGGCGGAAACCATCCATTCTTGTGATTTCAACGTCCATTTGCCGTCATGCAATAAAACGGATTTTTCGGGCTAAGACGGCGCTCTGGGCCGCGCCGACGCAAAGTCCGGACTAACGCAGTTGCAAGGCTGGCTGGCCGGGCACCTGGGCTACGGTGCCCCCCCGGGCGTTGCTGCGCACCGGCTGCAACGGCGCGCATTCCGGTGCGTCATCGTTCAGTTTGAAACGCCGCACCGCGTCGCTCAGTTGCAGCGCCTGTTCGCGCAGCGCCTGCGAAGCCGCGGTCGATTCCTCCACCAGGGCCGCGTTCTGCTGCGTCATCTGGTCGAGCCGGGCCACGGACTGGCTGATCTGCCCGATGTTGTCGCTCTGCTCGACCGACGAGGTCGTGATCTGCGCAATGATGTCCGAGACTTGGCGCACGCTGCTGACGATTTCGCTCATCGTCTGCCCCGCCTGGCTGACCAGGCGCGAGCCGTCCTCCACCCATCCCACCGAGGAGCCTATCAGTCCCTTGATCTCCCGGGCGGCGGTGGCGCTGCGCTGCGCCAGGTTGCGCACCTCGCTCGCCACCACGGCGAAACCCCGGCCCTGCTCGCCCGCGCGGGCCGCCTCGACGGCTGCGTTCAGCGCCAGAATATTCGTCTGGAAGGCGATGGAATCGATCACCCCCGTGATGTCGGCGATCTTGCGCGAGCTGGCGGTGATCTGGCCCATGGTGGCCACCACCTGGGAGACCACGGCGCCGCCGCGTGCCGCCACTTCTGCGGCCAACTCGGCAAAGCCGCTGGCCTGGCGCGCGGACTGCGCGCTCTGCTGCACGGCGCCAGTCAGCACTTCCATCGAGGACGCGGTCTCTTGCAGGTTGGCCGCCGTCTGCTCGGTGCGGCGACTCAGGTCGTGGTTTCCTCCGGCGATCTCGGAGCTGGCGGTGGAGAGGCTGCCCGCGGTGTCCTGCACCTCGCGCACCAGGCCGCGCAGAGCGTCCTGCATGCGCCCCATGGCAGCCACCAGCTGCCCCACTTCGTCCTGGCGCATCGCGCCCGTGTCGCGCGACAGGTCGCCGTTGGCGATGCGCTCGGCGAGTTCCCGGGCCTGGCCCAGAGACTGGGTGATGGAGCGCACGCTGAACCAGGTCAGCGGAATCAATACCGCGAGCCCGAACAACAAACCCAGACCGATCAGCGCCGACATCGTCGAGGTGCGCGACTGCACGCCGGAGCGGACTTCTTCCATCTGCACGTGCGCCGCGCTGGCCAGGCTGGAAAAGAACCTGTCGGCCGCCTCCATATGGCCCTTGAGGCGGTCGGTGTAGGCGCCGGCGCCGGCGCCGTCGAGCTGCGCACGCTCGATGCGCTCGAAGATCGGGGAAACTCCCGTCTCGTATTGCCTGATCTCTGCGAGCGCCTGGTCGATGGCGCCGACGAACGCCGCGTCGCCCGACTGCCGCTTGCGCACCTCGCTCAGGCCCTTGCGCAGGGCGACCAGGGTCTGCTCCCAGGTCGCGCGCAGCGCAGCGACTTCCACCGAGTTGTTGAAGTTCACGATGATGTCTTTTTCCGTGCGGCGCAGATTGCCCAGCGTGGTGCGCAGTTCCGACATGTCCGTCAGGGTCCGCACGCGCTGCGAGAGCAGCCCCTGCAATGTGTCGCGCGTGCGATCCAGGGCCACATAGCCCATGGCGCCGATGACGAGCAAGAGCACCAGGGAAAACACGGTCCCGAAGTACAGGCGCGCTCGGATGGAGAAGCGGCTGAAAGCATGCATGGCATTTCCTTCTATTTTTGGCAGACGACCCGGCATGGCATGAGGCGCCATACCTCCATATCGGCGTGCCGAATGATGAATGCAATGCCCGGCCCCGCCCTCCGCTGCGCAGTGTAAGCACTGGCCCCGGCGCTGGCCGCCATGCCCGTCAGGAATTCGTCAGACAAGCGCCAGCGGGTGGTGCGCGAAGCCGGCTGCGCGGGGGCAACCCGGCACCGGGTCGATGGCCGCGCAGGCGCCGCATCCGTTCTTGCCCGCGGCGTTGCCAAAGTTTGCTGCGGTGCAAGACGGGCGCTGATACAGTGCCCGACTGCGCTCATCCACCCCACCCGGTTTCATCGATCCATGGCGTCCAAGAGCAAATACATCGTTTTCGCTGCCATCGGCATCGCTGCGGCATCGGGGGCCGCGTGGTGGTTGCAAGACCCGGCGCGGCCCGCGCCCGGACTGGCTTCGGCACAACCGGGCCGGGGCGCGCCCCCGGGGGTGCCGGGCGGCCGGTGCCGGTGGAAGCGGTGGCCGTCCGGCAGATGGCGCTGCGCGACGAGGCCCAGGCCGTGGGCAGCCTGCACTCGCGCCAGAGCGTGGTGCTGCGCCCCGAGGTGGGCGGGCGCATCACGCAGCTCAACTTCCGCGATGGCCAGCGGGTGCGGCGCGGGCAGTTGCTGGTGCAGTTCGACGATCAGCTGCCGCGCGCGCAGGTCCGGCAGAGCCAGGCCGAGCTGGCGCTGGCGCAGGCGAACCACCAGCGCAGCCAGGAACTGTTCGCCCAGCGCTTCATCAGCCAGCGCGCGATGGAGGAGAGCGCGGCCAACCTCGAGGTGGCGCAGGCCAAGCTGGCGCTGGCGCAGGCCACTGCGCGGCGCCTGCAAATCGTGGCCCCGTTCGATGGCGTTGCCGGGATCCGCAGCGTGAGCGTTGGCGACTACCTCAAGGACGGGGCGGACATCGTCAACGTCGAAGACCTGGACGCGGTGTACGTGGACTTTCGCCTGCCCGAGCGCCTGCAGGCCAAGGTGCGCACGGGGCAGAGCGCGCAGGTGGTGTTCGACGCGCTGCCCGGTGTGCGCTACGCGGCCGTGGTGCAGGCCATCAACCCGCAGATCGACGCCGACGGGCGCGCGATTGCGCTGCGCGGCTGCATCGACAACCGCCGCCTGCAGCTGCGCCCCGGCATGTTCGCCCGTGTGACGGCGGTGTTCTCCGAACGCAGCGATGCGCAGGTGGTCCCCGAAGAGGCCATCGTTCCCGAAGGCGCCAGTCCCTATGTGCTGAAGGTCGTGGACGGCCAGGAGCCGGGCAGCCGGGTGGCGCGCCGCGTCCCCGTCCGACTGGGCCTGCGCGCTTCGGGCTGGGTGCAGGTGCTCGACGGTCTGAACGCCGGCGACCGGGTGGTCACTGCGGGCCAGCAGCGGATCCGCAAAGACGGCACGCCGGTGCAGGTGCAGGAGCCCGGCGTGCCGAAGCCGCCCCCGGGCAGCGAGCTGCAAGACCGGACCCTTGCCAGCCAGCTGCCCGGGCCCGACCCCTGCCAGTCGGCAGGCCGCCCCAGCCGGTCCGAGGCCCGCGATGCAACTGGCTGAGATCTCAATCCGCCGGCCGGTCTTTGCCACCGTGCTGTCGCTGCTGGTGCTGCTCGTTGGCGCGGTGAGCTTTACGCGCCTGTCGGTGCGCGAGTACCCCAAGATCGACGAGCCCGTGGTGACGGTCAGCGTGCGCTACGCGGGCGCGTCGGCCGAGGTGATCGAGTCGCAGGTCACGAAGCCGCTGGAAGACTCGATCGCCGGCATCGACGCGGTGGATGTGATCACCTTGATCAGCCATGCCGAGCAAAGCCCGCTGCCCGGGCCCGACCCCT
>NZ_AFAL01000389.1 GCF_000193225.1 Verminephrobacter aporrectodeae subsp. tuberculatae At4
GGACGATCACGGCCAGCGCGGTCCCCGGGGGCGGCTGCACGGTGCGGCTGGAGTGGCCCGCCGCTGCGGCCACGGAATCCTGCGCCTGAGCCGCGGGCCGATCTGTTGCACCGGTTGCTCAAGACGCCGCGCCGGCCGGCATCCGGACCGCAACGACGGCCCTTGGCTGAAAACGCGATCTACCGCTCTCTTGCCCGGCACGTCATCCAAGGACTTTGCGCCATGGGCAGACGACTTAGTCCGGCCTGACCTTGGCGCGCAGCAGCACCTTCTTCCAGCGCGCCTGCTCGACCGCGATGAACTGCGCAAACTGTGCGGGCGTGCCGCCGATGGCCTCTGCGGCGTCGCCCTGCAGGCGCTCGAGCGCGGCGGGTGCCTTGACGGCCTTCATGGTTTCTGCGGCCAACCGGTCGAGCTGCGCCGGGGGCTGGCTGGCGGGGACCAGCATGCCGTACCACTGGGTCATTTCAAAGCCGGGAAAGCCTTGCTCGGCCACGCTCGCCACGTTGGGCAACTGCGCCAGGCGCTGCGCGGCGCCGCTGGCGATGCAGCGCAGCTTGCCCGAGCGGATGAAGGGCAGCATCGCTGCCGCGCCCACGGCCGCTGCGTCGAGGCGGCCCGCGAGCAGGTCGGTGAGCATCGGGCCGGTGCCACGGTACGGCACGTGCAGCATGAACAGCCCGGCGCTCATCTTCAGATATTCAAACGCCAGGTGCCCCGCGCTGCCGTTGCCTGCCGAGCCGTAGCTGAGCCGGCCCGGGTTTTTGCGCACGTGCGCGACGAATTCGCGCAAATCGTTCACCGGCAGATCGGGGTGCACCACGTACAGGCTGGGCACCTTGGCCAGCAGGCTCACGGGCTTGAAGTCCTTGTTCGCGTCGTAGGGCAGCTTGTCGAAGATGAAGGGGTTCACCGCCAGCGTACCGATATGGCCCAGGATCAGCGTGTGCTGATCGTCGGCGCGCGCCACTTCGGCCATTGCGATGTTGCCGGCAGCGCCCGGCTTGTTGTCCACGAAAACGCTCTGGCCCAGGGTCTTGCCCAACTCGACGGCGGTGGAGCGGGCAACGATTTCGGAGCTTCCACCCGGCGCAAAGGGAACGACGAAGCGCAGCGCCTTGGCGGGCCACGCGGCCTGCGCCGATGCGGCAGGCAGCAGGCCGCCGAGCGCCAGCGCGCTGCCGGCGCCGAGCCAATGGCGGCGGCCGGGGTGGCCGAGGTGGTTTGCAGGCATGGGGTGCTTTCCGCCGGAGCGTGCATCCGGCATGCAGGTGGAGGGGGCGCAATGCTATCAGCAGCGCTGGCGCTGGCAAGGCGGGCGGCTCAGACCCTGCGCCTGCGCCGGGGGCTGCCGCCCGGTGGCTCGGGGCTGCCGTAGGCCCCGTCGGGGATGAGCACACAGTCGGCGCAGTAGCGCAGTTGGCCGCTCTCGTCCTCCACCTCGACCAGGCCGTGGATGTCGGTCTCGAAGCCGGGGCAGAGTTGCGCGAACTCGCGCGCGAAGCACAGGTAATCGACGATCTTGCGGTTGAACACCTCGCCCGGGATCAGCAGCGGGATGCCCGGCGGGTACGGCGTGACCAGACCCACGGTGATGCGGCCCTCGAGATGGTCGATCTCCACGCGCTCGGTCTGGCGGTGCGCGATGTGCGCGTAGGCGTCCGAGGGCTTCATCGCGGGCGTGAGGTCCGACAGATACATCTCGGTCGTCAGGCGCGCAATGTCGTACTTGGCGTACATCTGGTGCACGTGCTGGCACAGGTCCTTCAGTCCCATGCGCTCGTAGCGTTTGTGCTGCTGGCAGAACTCGGGGAGGATGCGCCACATCGGCTGGTTCTTCTCGTAGTCGTCCTTGAACTGCTGCAGCGCGCTCAGCAGTGTGTTCCAGCGGCCCTTGGTGATGCCGATGGTGAACATGATGAAGAAGCTGTACAGGCCGGTCTTCTCCACCACCACGCCGTGCTCTGCAAGGTACTTGGTGACGATGGACGCGGGGATCCCGCTGCGGTCGAACCGGCCGTCCAGACTCAGCCCCGGGGTGACGATGGTGGACTTGATCGGGTCGAGCATGTTGAAGCCGTCGGCCAGCTGGCCAAAGCCGTGCCACTTGCTGGCGCTCCTGCTGCGGCTCGTGGCGTCGCTGCGGATGATCCAGTCTTGCGCGGAGCCTATGCCCTCTTCGACCAGCTTCTCGGGCCCCCAGACCTTGAACCACCAGTCCTTCTTGCCAAACTCGGCTTCGACTTGGCGCATGGCGCGGCGGAAGTCGAGCGCCTCCAGAATGCTCTCCTCCACCAGCGCAGTGCCGCCGGGCGGCTCCATCATCGCCGCGGCCACGTCGCAGCTGGCGATGATGCTGTACTGCGGGCTGGTGCTGGTGTGCATCAGGTAGGCTTCGTTGAACAGGTGCCGGTCGAGCTTGACGAGCTGCGAGTCCTGCACCAGCACATGGCTGGCCTGGCTGATTCCGGCGAGCAGCTTGTGGATCGACTGCGTGGCGTAGGTCACCGAATGCCGGGGCCGCAAGCGCTTCTTGCCCATGGCGTGGTAGCTGCCGTAGAACGGATGGAAGGCCGCGTGCGGCAGCCAGGCTTCGTCGAAATGCAGGTTCTCCACGTAGCCGTCGAGCATGCGCTTGATGGTCTCGGTGTTGTACAGGACGCCGTCGTAGGTGGACTGCGTGAGCGTCAGCACGCGCGGCCGGACCTGGCTCGCGTCCACGCCCTGCAGCAGCGGGTTGGCCGCTATCTTGGCCAAAATCGTTGCCGGCTCGAACTCGCTTTGCGGGATCGGGCCGATGATGCCAAAGTGGTTGCGCGTGGGCTTGAGGAACACCGGCACCGCGCCGGTCATGATGATGCTGTGCAGGACCGACTTGTGGCAATTGCGGTCCACCACCACCACGTCGCCGGGCGCCACGGTGTGGTGCCAGACCATCTTGTTCGAGGTGGACGAGCCGTTGGTCACGAAGAAGCAGTGGTCGGCGTTGAAGATGCGCGCGGCGTTGCGCTCGCTCTCGCCGATGGCGCCGGTGTGGTCGAGCAGTTGCCCGAGTTCTTCCACGGCGTTGCAGACGTCGGCGCGCAGCATGTTTTCGCCGTAGAACTGGTGGTACATCTGGCCCACGGGGCTCTTCAGGAACGCCACCCCGCCCGAATGCCCGGGGCAGTGCCAGCTGTACGAGCCGTCTTCCGCGTAGTCGAGCAGCGCCTTGAAGAACGGCGGCTGCACGCTTTCCAGATAGCTCCTGGCCTCGCGCACGATGTGCCGCGCGACGAATTCGGGCGTGTCCTCGAACATGTGGATGAAGCCGTGCAGCTCGCGCAGGATGTCGTTCGGCAGGTGGCGGCTGGTCTTGGTCTCGCCGTGCACGTAGATGGGCACTTCGGCGTTCTTGCGCCGCACTTCACCGATGAAGCTGCGCAGGCTCAGCACGATCGGATCGAGCCCTTCGCCCTGCGTGAACTCCTCGTCGTCTATGGACAGGATGAACGCGCTGGCGCGGCTCTGCTGCTGCGCGAACTGCGACAGGTCGCCATAGCTGGTGACCCCGAGCACCTCGAAGCCCTCGGCCTCCATGGCCTGCGCCAGCGCGCGAATGCCCAGGCCGGAGCTGTTTTCGGAACGGTAGTCCTCATCGATGATGACGATGGGAAAGCGAAACTTCATGCACAGCCTCCGTGCGGGCATGCCCTGCCCGGCGAAAAAACGAAACAGGGCTGAAGTGTAGGGAGCCCGGGCTTGGCCGGCCTTTGAACTGCCACCGCTGCGTCCCGGATTGTGGTGCTTTGGAGACGGTCAACCGCGGTGCGCCGCCACCCTGGCGATCATGGCGCCCGCAGATAGCGTCCGGCGAGCTCTCTTTGCGCGGCCGAATCGACCCCCAGCGCATCCGCCAGATACGCCGCAACGCCGCCAAAGTCCTGGTCCACGCGGTGCAGCGCGGCGTTCAGGAACTCCTCCTGCACGCGCCAGAGAACGGCCAGCACTTCCTCGGAGGTGTGGCTGCCAACGCCCTTGGGGCGGCGGTAGAGCGCGTTGGTGAGCAGGTAGTCCTGCATCACCAGGTCGCGCGCAACGCCCAGGGCCAGCAGGATGAGGGCGGCGGCAAAGCCGGTGCGGTCCTTGCCTGCGGTGCAGTGGAACACCAGGGGCGTCTGGCGCTCGTCGAGCAGCAGGCGAAACAGCGCGGCAAAGCGCGGGGCGCTGTCGTGCACGAAGCCGCGGTAGGTTTCCTGCATCAGGCCCACGGCGTCTTGCGCGCTGAGCTGCCGGCCGCTGCGTTGCAGTTCGAGCGCGCGCTGCACCACGGTGGGTTCGATGGCCAGCGGGTGGTACGCGACCCCGGGGAATGCGTAGGCAGACGCGGCGCTCTCAGCCTGGCCGCGAAAGTCCACCGCGCGGGCCACGCCCAGCGTGGCGAGCAGGGCCCGGTCTTGCGCGGTGAGGTCTGCCAGGTGGTCTGAACGGAACAGGCAGCGCCATTTCACCACCCGCCCGCCATGGCCCGGGTAGCCGCCAAGATCGCGAAAGTTGCTGGCGCCGGCGAAGGGAAGGGTGCGGGTGTTTTTTGCAGATTCTTCATCAATTCGCATGCGACTTTCTGTCCCGCTGCCTGCGGCACAGCCCGGTTTTTCAAAGCGATTGGCCTTGTGCTGAAGGACCACACATTGTATGAGCAGCCGCTTGCGCAAACGCCCCCGGCCCGCGCCCAATGTCTACTCCGTTGTCACCGTGGCGTCTATGATCCGCGGTGCCCGCACCCGCTTTTTTCCGCTCCGACATGCTTTCCTCCGCCATGCGCACGCCGCTGAGATTGCTGGCGCTGGCATGGCCCTTTCTGTTTTGCTTTACCCGGCCGCCGAGCACCAATTTCTGGCCGCTGCTCGCCGCCTGGGGCTGCGCCGCGGTGCTGCTGGTCCTGGCGGACGCGCGCGGGCGGGCGGCGTCCGGCACAGCGCCGTGGTGCGTCGTTTCTGCCAGGGAGTTGGCTGCCGGGCTGCTGTGCGCCGCGCTCGCGGCGAGCGCCATCGGGCTGCTGCAGTACTTTCTGGGAGACCCGGAAATTGCCGGGGTGCAGCCGTCGAGTCCCGGGCAGGCCATCGGCAATCTGCGCCAGCGCAATCAGCAGGCCTCGCTGATCAGCCTGGGCGCACTCGCCGTGCTGTGGCTCTTCGAACAGGCGCCAAGCACCGGCGCTGCGCCAGGAAAACCGCGCACACAGTGGCTGCCCGCCGGGCTCAGCGCTGCCGCGCTGGCGCTGCTGGCCGCCGCCAGCGCCGCCACCGCGTCGCGCACCGGGGCGCTGCAATGGCTGCTCGTGGTGGCCATGGCGGCGCTCTGGCCGGTCGCAGGGGAGCGCAGGTCCCGGGACCTGGCGCTCGCGGCGCTGGTATTCCATGGCCTGGCCGCGTGGGCCCTGCCGGTTGTCCTGCAGGCCTGGACCGGGGTCGTCGCAGAGGATCTGTTCACGCGCTTCGCCGCCGGGTCCGCCGATTGCAACAGCCGCGCCGTGCTCTGGAGCAACGTGCTGCACCTGATCGCACAAAAACCCTGGACCGGATGGGGCTGGGGCGAACTGGACTACGCGCACTACGTCACCCTGTTCCCGGGGGAGCGCTTCTGCGCGCTGCTGGACAATGCCCACAACCTGCCCCTGCATCTGGCCGTGGAACTGGGGCTGCCCGCCGCCGCGCTGTTTTGCGCGGCGCTGCTCGTCTGGCTGCTGCGCAGCAAACCCTGGAGCGAGCGCGACCCCGGCCGGCAACTGGCCTGGGGCGTCCTGGCGCTCGTCGGCTTGCACAGCCTGCTGGAATTTCCCCTGTGGTATGGGCCCTTCCAACTGGTCACATGGCTGGCCCTGATGCTGCTGTGCCGCTGGCCGCTGCCGCGCGGGGCCGCTGCTTCGGTCCTGCGGCTGGGCGCCCCCCTGGCGACGGGGGCCGCAGTGGCGCTGGGCGCGTACGCCGGGTGGGACTTCTACCGCGTCAGCCAGCTCTACATGCCCCTGGACGAGCGCGCGCCCTCCTTGCGCAACGACACCGTGCGCAAGGTCGGCGCGACGCCGTTTTTCACGGACCAAGTCGATTTTGCGCTGCTGCCGAACGTCCGGCTCACGCAGGACAACGCGGGGCAGGTGTTTGCAGTCGCCAACAAGCTGCTGCACTTCTCCCCCGAGCCCCGCGTGATCGAACCGCTGATCGAAAGTGCCATCTTGCTCGGGCGAGATGACGACGCGGCCTTTCACATGCAGCGCTACCGGGCGGCCTACCCGGCAGACTACGCGCGCTGGCTGGAGGTTCGCGAGCGCACGGCGCCGCTTCGGGCTCAGTAGCCCTGCGCCGGGTCCAGCATCCCGGCCACGGACTCGCCCCGCTGAAGTGCCGCGATCTTGCGCGCAATCTGGGCAATGCTTTCCTCGCGCAGCGTGCGCGCCGCGATATGCGGCGTGGCGGTGATCGCGGGATGGGTTCGGAACGCATGGTCGGCGGGCAGCGGCTCGGTGCGGAACACGTCGAGCGTGGCGCCGGCGACGTGGCCGCTGTCGATCAGCGCCAGCAGATCCTCGTCGACCAGGTGCGCGCCGCGCGCGGCGTTGATCACGTAGGCGCCGGGCAGCAGCCGCGAGAGCGTCCCGCGGTGCAGGATTGCCTGCGTGGCGGGAGTCAGCGGCAGCAGGTTCACCAGCACGCGGCTGCACGCCAGAAAGGCGTCGAGGGCCCCGGCCCCGCTGAAACTGCGCACGCCGGCCAGGGCCTTGGGCGAGAGGCTCCAGCCGTTGACCGGAAACTCGAAATGCGCCAGGGCCTGGGCCACGCGCGCGCCCAGCACCCCCAGGCCCATGACGCCGACCGGGAAATCGCTGCGCTGGCGCGGCCCGTGGCAGTCCCAGCGCCCGGCCCGCGTATCGGCCGCGCAGGCATCGAGCGCGCGGAAATGGCGGATCACCGCATGGCACACGTACTCGGCCATCTGCACGGCCATTCCCGCATCGTCCAAGCGCACCACGCGCGCGGCGCGCGGCAGACGCAACGGGAGCAGGGCGTCCACCCCCGCGCCGATGTTGAACAGGACCTCGAGGCCCGGCTGCTCGTCCATGAAGCGCTGGGGCGGCTCCCAAACCACGGCGTAGTCGGCCTGCGGCGCGCCGGGTTGCCACAGGCTGACGTCGGCGCCGGGCAGTGCAGCGGCCAAGCCTTGCAGCCAGGGCCCGGACTCGGTGTTGGCGCAGCAAAAGGTGATTTTCATGGGATTCCAGCCTGCCATTCATCTAGGGAGAAACACGATCTTGTCCTGAATCGCCGTCAGAACCCGGTTGCACGCCAAATATACCTTGCATCAGCGCTATCTCCGCACCACCAATGCCAAAACGACGCGCCACCTGAGGCCACTTTTTCACCCCGTCAACGACTTCGCCGATGATCTCTTCTGCGCGCGCCGGTTTCAACCCATACCATTCAGCGGTAAGCAACACCGTATCCAGGCTCGGCCGGTTATCACCATCGTCAACGGCAAGAACATGCTCGCTCTTGTCCGGGTTCGGATTGACGTCAAATGCTGGTGCAAGTGCCCAACCACCGGGCCGAAGAAGGAATCCGTGGTTCCGAAGATGATCGTCCCTGTTTGCCACTGCAACGTTGAATGCCACGCGCCGGAACAGTTGCCCAAGCCCTTCCTCGATCAGATGCGCAGCGCCATGCGTTTGCAGAAAATGGGCCATCTCCAAATAGCTGGAGCCTTCGCTTTGCTCCTTTCTGAGCAGCGTCATCGCGGATGAATAGAAGACCCGCTGGTTTGCATTCCGATCAAACCGCTTTACACAGAATGCATGGTGATCGCCGCCGAGCCGGACAGTCTTTGCTTGCGGGACATGAATACCCACGTCCTGCGCCAACGAATGCACGACACCTTCCCATGCACCGACGTCGAGGCTGTCGTCCCGCGCAGGAAACTTTGCGATCCATAACGAACCATCCAGTTCCCGGAAATTCGCCTTTGGCCGCGCGCCTCCAAGCGAGGAACCGGGAGCTACCAGCACGGACAACCATTGCCGCAGCGCATTCAAGTCATCAATCCGCTTATTTGCAAGCTCATATGCGACGGCCTGCAACGCACGAAGGCTGGTGACAGGAGGTGCTGCCAATGGGTGCACGGACGCAAAAGTGTTCTCCCCCTCGCGCCGAAATCTCAAAGCGCCTTGCCGTGTTTCATCTTGAACGCCAACCAGATAGTCCCATGCGTACAAATTGCGCACGGGCCTTTTGGCATCCCTCGCTTCCAGCATTTCACGGCGTTTCATCAACGTCTGCCCCCAGCGGTCCGGTGAGGAATCAAGAAATATGCCGAAGCTACCCGTCTCCGGTTTCGGAAAGAATGGCGCCGCATCCAGCGTCAGGTCCGGATCGAGAGCAAAGCAAACCGGATTTTTCAGCCAGGCATTGGCGTAGGAGAACCAGACCTGCCCACGATCATGGAATAGTGTTCCCACACGTTGCGGCGCTGCCACGAGATCAGCATCCAGCCACACTTCCATCTTGTCCGGCATATTATTTCCCCTTGGCTCGCTTGCGTGCCGGAACCCCCAAATCCTGCAATCTGCGCCCAAGGCGATCATCGGCCGCGAGGGCGTCCATGTCGCCCTCCAAATTGAGAACGACCAAGATCCTCAGATAGACGCCAAGAGAAACCGCTGGCGAACCCTGCTCTGCCCGGCCAAGCGTCATTCTGGAGATACCAACCCTTTCGGCAACCAACTCCGCCGTATAGCCCCGGCGCAACCGGGCAAGGCGGAGACGCTCGCCGAAATCGGCAAGCAGCTTCTTCTCGGCGGGGAACATGGGCAGTGGCTTGCTTGGCATAACACCACACATTTTGGACGATTTTGGTTTATTTGTCCATAATGTGTGGCGTTATTCTGGGCTCTGCGCTCAGCCTGAGCAACTCCGCCCCTTCGCTGACCTGATCGCCAGGTGCGTAGAGCAGTTCCTGCACCACGCCGTCCAGGGGGGCGACGATCAAGTGCTCCATCTTCATGGCCTCCAGCACCGCCAGCGGCTGGCCCTGGCGCACCTTGTCGCCGGCCCTTACGGCGAACGACAGCAGCTTGCCCGGCATCGGGGCCGTGAGGCGCCCGGCGGGCGCCTCCACTTCGCCCGCGTGGGCCAGCAGGTCGATGGCCACGATCCGCGTGGCGCCCAGCGGGGTGAATACATGCTCGACCTCGCCCTGCGTGTATACGGCGGCGTGCGTGCGCAGGCCGGCAAATTGCAAATCGATGCCCTGCGCCGCCGGGCCAAAGACCAGCGGCCCGGCCTGCTGCGCCGCGCCCTCGCCCACGGTCAGATGCCAGTTGGCGCCGCGCCCATAGGTCAGCCAGGCTGTCGCGCGCGCGTCGCCGAACGCAAACTCGAAGCGGCGCCGCAGCAGGCCGTGGCTGCAGAAACCATCGCGGCGGCTGAACGGGTCCGCGCCTTCGCTCGCCCGCTCGCGCAGCAGGGTCTGCGCCACGGCGGCGGCTGCGGCCAAGGGCAGGCCCAGGTCCTCGCGCTGGAACAGCGCCGCCTGCTCGCGCGCGATCAGGGTCGTATCGAGGCGGGCGCTGGCAAACGAGTCGCTGCGGGCCAAGCGGCGCAGAAACTGCACGTTGCTGTCCAGGCCCACGATGTGCGTGCGGGCCAGCGCCTCGTCGAGCCGCGCCAGCGCCTGCGCACGGGTGGCGCCGTGCACGATGAGCTTGGCCAGCAGGGGGTCGTAGAACGGGCTGATCGCATCGCCCTGGCGCACGCCGGAATCGACGCGCACCGCACCGTGCTCGAAGGCCGTGCACTCGGGCAGGCCGCAGACCTCGAGCGTGCCCGTGGCGGGCAAGAAATCCTTTTCCGGGTTTTCCGCACAGATGCGCGCCTCGATCGCATGGCCGTTGATCCGGAGTTGCTCCTGCGTCAAAGGCAGCGGCTCGCCGCAGGCCACGCGCAGCTGCCATTCCACGAGGTCCTGCCCGGTAATGGCTTCGGTCACGGGATGCTCCACCTGCAGGCGGGTGTTCATCTCCATGAAGAAGAAGTCCAGCGTGCCGTCCGCGCGTTGCTCGGCGATGAACTCCACCGTGCCGGCGCCCACATAGTTCACCGCGCGGGCAGCGGCCACGGCGGCCTGCCCCATCCGGGCGCGCAGTTCCGGCGCCATGCCGGGCGCAGGGGCCTCTTCGAGCAGTTTCTGGTAGCGGCGCTGCACCGAGCAGTCGCGCTCGAACAGATGCACGCAGTTGCCGTGGCTGTCGCCAAACACCTGGATCTCGATGTGGCGCGGGCGCTGCAGGTACTTCTCGATGAGCACGGCGTCGTCGCCAAAGCTGTTGCGGGCTTCGCGCCGGCAGGCGTCGAGCGCCGCGGCGAAGTCCTGGGCCCTGTCCACCGTGCGCATTCCCTTGCCACCGCCGCCCGCGCTGGCCTTGATGAGCACGGGGTAGCCGATGCGGTCGGCCTCGGCCTGGAGCAGCGCCGGGTCCTGGTCGGCGCCGTGGTAGCCGGGAACCAGCGGCACGCCGGCCTTTTCCATGCGCTGCTTGGAGCCGGCCTTGAACCCCATGTCCCGGATCGCCGAAGGGGGCGGACCGATGAAGACCAGCCCCGCATCGGCGCAGGCCTGGGCGAAGCCTGCGTTCTCGCTCAGAAAGCCGTAGCCGGGGTGGATGGCTTGCGCGCCCGTGGCCTGCGCGGCTTCGATGATGCGCTGCGCGCGCAGATAGCTTTCGCCGGGGGCGCTGCCGCCAATGTGCAGCGCCTCGTCGCAGGCTGCCACGTGCCGGGCGTGCGCGTCGGCGTCGGAATACACCGCGACCGTCTTCACCCCCATGCGGCGCGCAGTGGCCGCCACGCGGCAGGCAATTTCACCGCGGTTTGCAATCAGTATCTTCTGGAACATGCCATGCCTTCTGCCGGAGCGCGTTCATGGGCGACGGGCAGGACAGGCATCAGGTCCGCAGCCAGGCAGGCTGGCGCTTGTTCAGAAAGGACTGCACGCCCTCCCGGCCCTCGCCGCTGGCCCGGATATCGGCAATGCCCTGCACCGTGGTCGCTATCAGGCGGGCGTCGATCTCGCGCCCGCAGACGTCGCGCAGCAGCTTCTTGCAAGCGCGCACGGCGTCGGGGCCGGTGCCGCGCAGCGCCGCGAGCAGTTCGTCGACCTTGGCGTCGAGCGCCTCGGCGCGCACCACCTCGTGCACGAAGCCGATGCGCAGGGCCTCGGCCGCGCCAAAGCGCTCGGCCGTGAGAAAGTAGCGCTGCGCCGCCCGCGCGCCCATGGCGCGCACCACGTAGGGGCTGATGGTCGCGGGGATGAGCCCGAGCTTCACCTCGCTCAGGCAAAAGCCCGCCGTATCCACCGCCACCGCCATGTCGCACGCGGCCACCAGCCCCATTCCGCCGGCGTACACGTCGCCCTGCACGCGGGCGATCGTCGGCTTGGGGCATTCGTGCATCACGCGCAGCATCTCGGCGAGCTTGGCGGCGTCCTGCAGATTCTCCTCGCGCGTGTAGTCGGCCATGCGGCGCATCCAGTTCAGATCGGCGCCGGCGCAGAACGCGGGGCCCTGCGCGGCCAGCACCACGGCGCGCACGTCGGCGCGCGCCCCGGCCTCGGCAAAGGCCGCAGTGAGCGCGGCGATGGCTTCCTCGCTGAATGCATTGCGGACTTCCGGCCGCGCGAGCGTGATGCGCAGCACGGCGTTTTCATGGCTGATTTGCAGGTGTTTGCTGCTCATGCTGGGGTCCGGCCATGCGGCCTGGATGTCAAAGGTCCGGCATTATGCTGCCCACCCGCTCAGTCCTGCGCCGACCCCGGCCAAGGCCTGATGAGAAAGGAACACGATGCATCGCGATATCCCCCTGGTGATGGTGCACGGCCTGTTCGGACCGCTGCACTGCTTCAACTTGACGGCCCGCATGCCGGAGATCACGGTGCTGACCCCGGATCTGCTCGGCTATGGCAGCCGGGAACCGCAGGCGCAACTGAGCCTGGCGGCGCAGGCCGACGAAGTGGTGCGCATTGTGCGCGCCCTGGGACCGAAGCCCTGCCATTTGCTCGGCCACAGCGTGGGCTGGGCGGTGGTGGTGCTCGCAGCGGCACGCGCCCCCGATTTGGTGAAGAGCATCGTCAGCGCAGAAGGCAACTTCACGCTGGACGACGCCTTCATGTGCCGCCGCATCGCCCCGCTCGGCGCAGACGAATGGGCCAACGAACTGCAACGCATCCAGAGCGATCCAGCGGCTTGGCTATCCCGGAGCGGCATCGCCGCCACCGCCGAGCGGCTGCAAATGGCGCATTGCATCCTGCACAACCAGCCAGCCGCTACGCTGCAGGCCATGGCACGCGCGGTGGTAGAGGAAACCGCCGAACCTGGCTACCTGCAAACCGTGCGCCAACTCATGGCGCGCGGTATTGCCGTCCATCTTCTGGCCGGCAGCCGATCCGCAGCGAGCTGGAACGTGCCCGCGTGGGTTCGGCAAGGCGCGCGCAGCGACACGGCGCTGCCCGGCTGCGGCCACATGATGATGCTGGAGGAGCCGGATATGTTTTGTCATTCCCTGCTGCGCTCATGCTTTGCTTGATGAGTTGGGCCGTGGGCCAGGCAGTGCCCCAACCATCGTCACTTCCAGCAAGCCTCCATGGCAGCCGATTTGTCGGCAAATCCGGAGTAATTCTTCAGATCTTTTCTCCCCAAATGATCGATGGAAAAATCTCCGCAACGATCATTGGCCATCACGGAGCCCGCTATCCGATCAGCCTTTACAGAATATGTGTCACGCTTAATGGAACTCTTATCCAGGGAAATTGCGTAAACCGGGCTACCCTGGCCAGGAACTGGAGAGACACTGAAACGGGATGGAAACTGTGTTAGATCAGTTACAGCCACGCCGGCACTGTTTTCATCGTAGCGAAAGTTCTCCGTATAAAACCGCTCCATCCATTGCTGGGCACTGATCAGAATGGTCTTGGCTTCCGCACGTCTGGACTTGGCAATATACTCCCTGTATGAGGGATAGGCGACGGCGGCCAATATGGCGATGATCGCCGTGACG
>NZ_AFAL01000388.1 GCF_000193225.1 Verminephrobacter aporrectodeae subsp. tuberculatae At4
CCCTCCTTCATGCTGATGGAGTTGACGATTCCCTTGCCCTGGATGCAGCGCAGGCCGGCTTCGATCACCTCCCACTTGGAGCTGTCGAGCATGATCGGCACGCGCGCGATGTCGGGCTCGGACGCGATCAGTTGCACAAAGCGCACCATCGCAGCCCGGCTGTCGAGCATGGCCTCGTCCATATTGATGTCGATGATCTGCGCACCGTTATCCACCTGCTGGCGCGCCACGGCCAGCGCCTGTTCGTAAGCGCCGTCGAGGATCATGCGCGCGAACGCCCTGGAGCCCGTGACGTTGGTGCGCTCGCCAATGTTCACGAACAGCGAGCCCGCGCCAATGCTCACCGGCTCCAGGCCGGACAGTTTCATCGGGGGCAGCGAAATGGCAGACATGGACTCAGCTGTGCGGGAACGACGGAGAAAGCAGGTGAGCGTCGTTGCAGTGGGCCCCGGGTCCGGCCCCTGGGTCGCCCAAGCCTGACGACGGGCCCTCGTGGTGGGGCCGGGCCTGCCGCTGCAACGCTCCTTGGGCGGGGGTGGATTCTAAGGGGGGCGCCGGCGCACACGCCATGAAAGTCCCGATAAACTGGCGCCGGGCCCAGCCACCTGTTGGCCTTCGACGGTCGGCCCCTGCGCCATGCCTCTCAAAGACCTGCCCCTTGACGCCCAGCCACGCGAAAAACTGCTCGCGCGTGGCCCCGCCGCGTTGGCCGACGCCGAGTTGCTCGCGATCCTGCTGCGCACCGGCATCGTGGGCAAAGGGGTGCTGCAACTGGCGCAGGAATTGCTGGACCCGCCCGGCGCAGACGCCGCCACCGGGCAGCCGAGCGGTGGCTTTGGCGGCATTGCCGGGCTGCTGCACGCCAGCGCCGCCGATCTGCAACGCATCAAGGGCCTGGGTCCGGCCAAGCGCGCCGAACTGGTGGCGGTGCTGGAGCTGGCCCGCCGCGCGCTGGCCCAGCAGCTGTGCGAACGCGCAATCTTCGACGCCCCGGACACCGTCAAGCAGTACCTTCAGTTGCAGTTGGCCGCCAAGGGCCATGAGGTGTTTGCCGTGCTTTTCCTGGACAACCAGAACCACCTGCTGGCGCTGGAAGAACTGTTTCGCGGCACGCTCACGCAGACCAGCGTATACCCCCGCGAAGTGGTGCTGCGCGCGCTGCACCACCGGGCCGCCGCCGTGGTGCTGGCGCACAACCACCCCAGCGGCAGCGTGCAGCCCAGCCGCGCCGACGAGGCGCTCACGCAGACCCTCAAGACCGCGCTGGCGCTGGTTGACGTGCGCGTGCTCGACCATGTGATCGTGGCGCCGGGCCAGGCACTGTCGATGGCAGAAAAAGGACTGCTGTAATACCCCGGCGCCCGCTGCAAGGGCTGGTGCGGGGCGCGCAACCGGGCGAACGACAAAGCGCGCTGGGCCACGGGCGTGATCTTGCCTTGCCGGTGGACGCGTGGACAGCCGCAATGGCGGGCGATGCGCCCTGTGATATATTCGCGGGCTCCGCGGAAATCCGTCTGCAGAGCCCATATCAAGAGGTCCCCCCATGTACGCGGTCATAAAAACCGGTGGCAAGCAGTATCGCGTTGCTTCCGGCGAAAAAATCAAAGTAGAACAGATTGCTGCGGACGTAGGCCAGGAGATCGTGATCGACCAGGTTCTGGCCGTCGGCAACGGCGCTGAGCTCATGGTGGGCACGCCCCTGGTGTCCGGCGCGACCGTGAAGGCCACTGTCGTGGCCCACGGCAAGCACGACAAGGTGCACATCTTCAAGATGCGCCGCCGCAAGCACTATCAAAAACACCAAGGCCATCGCCAGCAGTTCACCGAACTGCAAATTGGCGCGATTGCTGCTGCCCAGTAAAAGGAGCTGATGTCATGGCACAGAAAAAAGGCGGCGGCTCTACGCGAAACGGGCGCGATTCCAAGCCGAAGATGCTGGGCGTCAAGGTCTTCGGGGGCGCACTGGTCGGCGCCGGATCGATCATCGTGCGCCAGCGCGGCACACGCTTTCACCCCGGCAACAATGTCGGCGTGGGCAAGGACCATACCTTGTTCGCACTGGTCAACGGCCACGTGTCGTTCGGCACCAAGGGGGCATTGTCCAAGCAGACGGTGAACGTGACACCGGCCTGAGGCTTTTCCCCAGGCATTCCTTCCGGGGCCCCGCTTTGCCGGGGCCTTGTCGTTTGCCCTGCACGCTGGCGTGTTCGCGCCGTCCGGGGCAGGGGCGTCAGGAGGGCCGCCGTTGCGCCAGAATCAGCGGCTTGGCCGCCCACCACGGGATCTCCATGAAGTTCGTCGATGAAGCCTTGATTGACATTGCCGCAGGTGACGGGGGCAATGGCTGCGTGTCCTTTCGGCACGAAAAACACAAGGAGTTCGGCGGGCCCAACGGAGGCGATGGCGGGCGCGGAGGGCATGTGCAGGCGCTGGCCGACCCCAGCCTGAACACCCTGATCGATTTTCGCTACGCGCGCCGGCATGAGGCCAGGCGGGGCGGGCACGGCATGGGCTCGGACATGTTTGGCGCCGCAGGAAGCGACATCACCCTGAAGATGCCCGTGGGCACCATCATCACCGACGCAGAGACGGGCGCGCTGCTGCATGAGTTGCTCACCCCGGGTGAACTCGTCACCCTCGCCAAGGGCGGCGACGGCGGGTTTGGCAATTTGCGCTTCAAGAGCGCCATCAACCGCGCGCCACGGCAGAAGACGCCCGGCTGGCCAGGCGAGAAGAAGAGCCTGAAGCTGGAATTGAAGGTGCTCGCCGACGTGGGGCTTCTGGGCATGCCGAATGCAGGCAAGTCGACCTTCATCGCCGCGGTTTCCAACGCCCGCCCGAAGATTGCCGACTATCCGTTCACTACGCTGCACCCCAACCTGGGCGTGGTGCGGGTCGGCCCCGAACAGAGTTTCGTGCTCGCCGACATTCCGGGCCTGATCGAAGGGGCGTCCGAAGGCGCAGGGCTTGGGCACCAGTTTCTGCGCCACCTGCAACGCACGCGCCTGCTGTTGCACGTCGTTGATCTGGCGCCGTTCGATGCCGCGCAGGATCCCGTCACCCAGGCCAAGGCCATCGTCTACGAACTGAAAAAGTACGATGACCGGCTCTACGGCAAGCCGCGCTGGCTCGTGTTGAACAAGCTGGACATGGTGCCGCTGGATGAACGGGAGGCGCGCGTCGGGGATTTCGTCCGGCGCTTCCAGTGGAAGGGGCCGGTGTTTCAGATCTCCGCGCTCACGCGCGAGGGCTGCGAGCCGCTGATCCATGCCATCTTCCGCCATGTGCAGGGCGAGCAGCGCGCGGAAAACGAACCGGCGCAGCCGGACCCCCGGTTTGCCGGGGACGCACCCGCCTGAGCCCAAGCGCCCATGGCCGGTCCAGGGCGCGGAAAAAACGCCAGCAACCAAAAGGCTCGAAGAGAAAATGCCTGCCGACGTATTGCGCAATGCCCGCCGCATCGTGGTCAAGGTGGGCTCCAGCCTGGTGACCAACGAGGGCCGCGGCCTGGATGAAACCGCCATTGCCCAATGGTGCTACCAGCTCGCGGCGCTGGTGCGGGGTGACGCGGGCGCACCCCGCGAGGTCGTGATGGTCTCCAGCGGCGCTGTCGCCGAGGGCATGAAGCGCCTGGGCTGGAGCACCCGGCCGCAAGAAATCCATGCCCTGCAAGCCGCCGCCGCCGTGGGGCAGATGGGGCTGGCGCAGATGTATGAAACCAAGCTGCGCGAGCAAGGCCTGGGCAGTGCCCAGGTGCTGCTCACCCACGCCGACCTCGCAGACCGCGAGCGCTATCTGAACGCGCGCTCGACCTTGCTGACCCTGCTGCGCCTGGGGGTGGTGCCGGTGATCAACGAAAACGACACGGTCGTGAATGACGAGATCAAGTTCGGCGACAACGACACTCTGGGGGCCCTGGTGGCGAATCTGCTCGAAGCCGATGCGCTCATCATCCTCACGGACCAGAAGGGGCTGTACACCGCCGACCCACGCCGTGACCCGTCCGCGCAACTCGTCCACGAGGCCCGGGCGGGGGATTGGACCCTGGAGGCCATGGCGGGGGGCGCGGGCTCCGGCATCGGCAAGGGCGGGATGATCACCAAGATTCTTGCGGCCAAGCGCGCGGCCGGATCGGGGGCCTCCACCGCCATCGCCTGGGGACGCGAGCCGGATGTGCTGCTGCGCCTGGCGCGCGGGCAGGCGCTGGGCACCCTGCTCGTGGCGCAGACCCAGAAAAAGCAGGCCCGCAAGCAGTGGATGGCGGACCATTTGCAGCTGCGCGGTTCCGTGATTGTGGACGCAGGGGCCGCGGCCAAGCTGCGCGACGAAGGCAAGAGCCTGCTGCCCATTGGCATGACGGCCGTAGAGGGTGATTTCTCGCGCGGCGACGTGATTGCCGTGCGCGACGCTTCGGGCGCGGAGATCGCCCGTGGTCTCGCGAACTACGCCGCCGCCGAGGCGCGCATGCTGTGCCGCAAGCCCTCCAGCGCGTTCGAGAAACTGCTCGGTTATGCGGCGGAGCCCGAGATGGTGCACCGCGACAATCTGGTGCTTGCTGCGGGTTCCGGTTCCTGAAGGCCCGCACGACGGCCCGCCGTGCACAGGCGGGCCGTGCGGGGGCATCTGCGCGCAGTCAGTGCTGCAAGATCTTGTTGAGAAAATCCCGGGTGCGCGGCTGGCGTGCACCGAGGTCGTTGAAGAACTCTTCCTTCGGGCAGTCTTCCAGGATCTTGCCGCCCACGTCCATGAAGATCACACGGTGGCTGACCTTGCGGGCAAAGCCCATTTCATGCGTCACGCACATCATGGTCATGCCCTCATTCGCCAGGCCCACCATCACGTCGAGCACTTCGCCGACCATTTCGGGGTCGAGCGCCGAGGTGGGCTCGTCGAACAGCATCACGATGGGATTCATGGACAGCGCGCGCGCAATCGCCACACGCTGCTGCTGGCCGCCGGAGAGCTGGCCCGGGAACTTGTCCTTGTGCGCCATCAGCCCCACACGGTCGAGCATTTTGAAGCCGCGCTGCCTGGCGTCGTCCGCGCTGCGGCCGAGCACCTTGATTTGCGCGATGGTCAGGTTGTCCGTCACCGACAGGTGCGGAAACAGCTCGAAATGCTGGAACACCATGCCCACGCGGCTGCGCAGCTTGGGCAGATTGGTTCCGGGGTCGTGCAGTGCCACACCATCGACCGTGATCTCGCCCTTCTGAAAGGGTTCGAGCGCGTTGATGGTCTTGATCAGCGTGGACTTGCCCGATCCCGAGGGGCCGCACACCACCACCACCTCGCCCTTCTTGATGGTGGCAGAGCATTCGCTGAGCACCTGCACCGGGCCGTACCACTTGGAGACGTTCTTGAGTTCGATCATTTCCTGTTCCCTTTATCCAATCTCTTGCACGCATCAGCGAATGATCGCGATCCTGTGGTGCAGGCGCTTGACCGTCCAGGACAGCGCGTAGCACATCACGAAGTACAGCACCGCCGCGGCCAAGTAGGCCTCGATGGGACGGCCGAAGTTCTTCCCCGCCACCTCAAAGCCCTTGAGCATGTCGTAGGCGCCGATCGCGTAGACCAGCGACGTGTCCTGAAACAGGATGATGGTCTGCGTGAGCAGCACCGGCAGCATGTTGCGCAACGCCTGCGGCAGCACCACCAGCTGCATGTTCTGGCCATAGGTCATCCCCAGCGCCTGGCCGGCGTACACCTGACCGCGCGCGATGGACTGGATTCCGGCACGCATGATCTCGCTGAAGTAAGTCGCCTCGAAAGCGATGAAGGTGACGATGGCCGAGACTTCGGCGCCTACGGGCCGACCGATGATCGCCGGAACCAGCAGGAAGAACCACAGGATCACCATGACCAGCGGAATGCTGCGCATGCCGTTGACGTAGATCGCCGCGGGCAGCTCCAGCCATTTCCTGCCCGACAGGCGCATGAGCGCCAGCACGGTGCCAAAGAGCACGCCACCCAGGGTGGCGATGAAGGTCAGTTCCAGGCTGAAGTACAGGCCCTTGAGAACGAAGTTGGTGATCAGGTCCCAGTTGTAGAAGGAAAGGTCGAGATGCATGTCATGCCTCCCTTGGGGACAGCGAATACACGCGGCGGCGGACGTGGGGATGCAGCACGTCAATGCCCTCCCCGCGCGCCACCCGCAGCGATCATTCCCGGGATGCGCACGCAGCGTTCAATGAACACCATGATCCGGTTGATGGTGAATGCCGAAACGATGTAGAGCCCGGTCACGGCCAGATAGACCTCGATGCCGCGCGCGGTTTCCTCCTGCGCCTGCATGGCAAACATCGTGAGTTCCGCCACCGACACGGCAAAGGCCACGGAGGAGTTCTTGAAGATGCCCATGGTCTCGCTGGTCAGCGGCGGGATGATGATGCGAAACGCCATGGGCAGCAACACGTAGCGGTAGGTCTGGAACATGGTCAGGCCCACGGCCAGACCGGCGTAGCGCTGCCCCCGGGGCAGCGTCTGTATCCCCGAGCGCACCTGCTCGGCGATGCGCGCCGAGGTGAAGAAACCCAGCGCCAGCACCGCCAGCGCAAAGCCGGAGACGCCCTTGAGGACCGGAAACAGGCTGGGCAGGACGTGGTACCACAGAAAAATCTGCACCAGCAGCGGAATATTGCGAAACAGCTCGACCCAGGCGTTGCCCAGGCGCACGACCATGGGCCGGTGCTCCAAGGTGCGCAGCGTGCCAATCACCGAGCCCATGACCAGCGCCAGCACCAGCGCCAGCAGCGAAACGGACACCGTCCAGCCCCAGGCCGACAGCATCCAGTCCAGGTAGGTGACGGTGCCCCCCCTGCCGAAGCAGCCCGGCACCACGTCCCGATCCATGGTGTCCTGGCAAAACACCTGCCAATCCCAGCTCATAGCGTCCCCCTTCGATCTCTGATTTCTGCTATCGCGTTCGCCGCAAGCCCGCGTCCAATGAGAAAACCCCCACAACCGGTCTGGCCGAAGGGGCGTCAAGCGTTCGCAAACGCGGTCTTCCAGAAATCACTTCTTCACGTAGTCTTCCATGGGCTTGTCGTTCGGGTTGGCCCAGGCGGCCTTGGTCGCGTCGGACAGGGGCAGGCCGATCGTGGTGTTGGTCGGAGGAATCGGCTGCATGAACCATTTGTCGTACAGCTTGGCCAGCGAGCCGTCGGCGATCTGGCGCTTGATGCTGTCGTCCACGGCCTTCTTGAAGCCGGGGTCGTCCTTGCGCAGCATGCAGGCGATGGGCTCCACGGACAGCACCTCGCCGACGATCTTGTAGTCAGCCGGCGCCTTGGACTTGGAGATGTTCCCCGCGAGGATCGATGCGTCCATGACGAACACGTCGGCGCGGCCGGTTTCCAGCATCAGAAAGCTGTCGGCGTGGTCCTTGCCGAAGACCTCCTTGAATTCGATGCCCCCGGCGCGCTCGTGCTTGCGCAGGTGCTGCACCGAGGTGGTTCCCGTGGTGACGGCCACGGTCTTGCCGTTCAGGTCCTTGATCGAGGTGATTCCCGAATTCGCCTTGGTTGCAATGCGCACCTCTTCCACATAGGTGGTCACGGCAAAGGCCGCGTCCTTCTGGCGCCCGGCGTTGTTCGTGGTGGAGCCACATTCCAGATCGACGGTGCCATTGCTCACCAGCGGAATGCGGTTCTGCGAGGTCACGGGCTGGTACTTGGTTTCCAGCTTGGCCAGACCCAGTTGCTTCTGGACGTCGAGCAGGATGCGCTCGCCCATCTCGGTGTGAAAGCCCACGTACTTGCCATTGCCCAGCGTGTAGGAAAGCCCCGAGGACTCGCGCACGCCCAGCGTCACGCTGCCCGATGCCTTTATCTTGGCCAGGGTGTCGTTGGCTTGGGCGAAGGCGCTGCTTGCGACCAGGGCGGTCACGGCAAGCGCGATCCATTGTTTTTTCATAGCGATCTCCTTGTGTTGAAAAATTGGTCAGAACGGGACTGGTCGGTGGGGCGTCGGCACCGCAGGGCCTGCCAAGGCAGGGGCGGACCAACCCACGGCCGCGCCGCAGGCTGTGTTTGTCGCCGCCGTGAAACTCCCATGCCGTTTATGCACGCAATCATACAAAGTGCCTGCCCCGTGTTTACCCTTGGCGTGTGCGGCCTGCGTCCGCCGCAACCGGGCAAACCCTTTGCGCCATGGGGCTTGCGACGCAGCATTATCCACGCCAGCGACCGACGCCCGGGGCCCAGGCCCCGTTCGCTGCGCTTTGAAGACCCGCTCTGACCGTGGGCGTGCTGGTGCGCTGCGGTAGCCATTCAAAGGAAACGGGAAGCCGGCAAGGAGCCGCTTTCCGAATGGGCAAAGACTGGTGCTAGAATCCAGGATTCTTCGGAGGGGTGCCCGAGTGGCTAAAGGGGGCAGACTGTAAATCTGTTGGCTTCACGCCTACACTGGTTCGAATCCAGTCCCCTCCACCAGCGCGCGCGGGGACCGATGCGGGAGTAGTTCAATGGTAGAACCCTAGCCTTCCAAGCTAATGACGCGGGTTCGATCCCCGTCTCCCGCTCCATTTTGCACGCCGTGCTGGTTTGTCGAGTTGAAATTTTTGCCGCCGCGCAAGCGGCGAGCCAAGTCGCCCATGTGGCTCAGTGGCAGAGCACTCCCTTGGTAAGGGAGAGGTCGCGGGTCCGATTCCCGCCATGGGCACCAGTTTCAGGTGCGTCCGGTTCGGGTTGCGCCGGTTTTTTTGTATCGGTATAGGTTTTTTCGGAGTCGGAAGAATGGCAAAAGGAAAATTCGAACGCACCAAGCCCCACGTCAACGTGGGGACGATCGGTCACGTGGACCATGGCAAGACGACGCTCACGGCGGCCATCGCCACCGTGCTGTCGACCAAGTTCGGCGGCGAGGCCAAGGCCTACGACCAGATCACGCAGCCCCCGAGGAAAAAGCCCGCGGCATCACGATCAACACCGCGCACGTGGAATACGAAACGGCCAACCGCCACTACGCGCACGTGGACTGCCCCGGCCACGCGGACTACGTGAAGTCCGCGGCTCGGCCAAGCTCGCGCTCGAGGGCGACAAGGGGCCGCAGGGTGAAGAGGCGATCATGAAGCTCGCCGAGGCCCTGGACAGCTACATCCCCACGCCCGAGCGCGCCATCGACGGCAGCTTCCTGATGCCCGTGGAAGACGTGTTCTCGATCTCCGGCCGCGGCACCGTGGTCACCGGGCGCATCGAGCGCGGCGTCATCAAGGTCGGCGAAGAAATCGAAATCGTCGGCATCCGCGACACGCAGAAAACCACCTGCACGGGCGTAGAAATGTTCCGCAAGCTGCTCGACCAGGGCCAGGCCGGGGACAACGTCGGCCTGCTGCTGCGCGGCACCAAGCGCGAAGACGTGGAACGCGGCCAGGTACTGTGCAAGCCCGGATCGATCAAGCCGCACACCCATTTCACCGCCGAGGTCTACGTTCTGAGCAAGGACGAGGGCGGACGCCACACGCCGTTCTTCAACAACTACCGCCCGCAGTTCTACTTTCGCACGACCGACGTGACCGGCGCCATCGAGTTGCCGGCGGACAAGGAAATGGTCATGCCGGGCGACAACGTCTCGATCACCGTGAAGCTGATCAACCCGATCGCCATGGAAGAAGGCCTGCGCTTCGCAATCCGCGAAGGCGGGCGCACCGTGGGCGCGGGTGTGGTGGCCAAGATCATTGCCTGACAGAGAGAGGGCATACAGGGGCATAGCTCAATTGGCAGAGCGTCGGTCTCCAAAACCGAAGGTTGTAGGTTCAATTCCTACTGCCCCTGCCACCTGAATGTGGCACAGAACGAGAGCCCGCCAGATATTGGCGGGCTTCGGTGTCTTGATCGGCGCCATGAAATCGCAAGCAGGAAATAACGCAAAGATGGCCACTTCACCGGTTGAAACTGTCAATACAGGCGCAGACAAGGCCAAGCTCGCTGCAGTGTTCGCCTTGGTCCTTGCGTCGGTTGCGGGGTTTTACCTGCTCGGCCGGCAGGGCGCGCTCGTGCAGTGGGCCGCGCTGGGCGGCGGGCTGATCGCGGCTGCGGGCGTTTTTCTGGTCTCGGAACCCGGCCGTCAGTTCGTGGCCTTTGCACGCGACGCGTGGCGCGAAGTCAGAAAGGTCGTCTGGCCGACGCGCAAGGAGGCCCTGCAGATCACGGCCTACGTGTTTGCCTTCGCGGTGGTCATGGCGCTGTTCCTGTGGCTCACCGACAAGACGCTGGAATGGATCCTGTACGACCTGATTTTGGGATGGAAAAAGTCATGACGACCGCGGCCGAATTCACGGGGGCCCAAGCCTCTGCAGGCGCTTTGGCAAATCCCGACCTGCGCTGGTACATCGTCCACGCCTACTCGGGAATGGAGAAGGCCGTGGAGCGCAATATCCAGGAGCGCATCAGCCGTTCGGGAATGCAGGACAAGTTCGGCCGCATCCTGGTGCCGACCGAGGAAGTCATCGAAGTCAAGAGCGGCCAGCGCAAGACGACGGAGCGGCGCCTGTTCCCCGGCTACGTGTTCGTGGAAATGGTCATGGACGACGACACCTGGCATTTGGTCAAGCAAACCAACAAGGTGACCGGTTTCGTCGGCGGTGCGAAGAACCGCCCCGCGCCCATCTCCGAAGACGAGGTGCAAAAGATCGTCAGCCAGATGCAGGAAGGCACCGACAAGCCGCGCCACAAGATCGAATTCATGGTGGGTGAGCTGGTGCGCGTCAAGGAAGGTCCGTTCACGGACTTCAATGGCTCGGTCGAAGAGGTGAATTACGAAAAGAGCCGCGTGCGCGTCTCCGTGATGATCTTCGGTCGCTCCACGCCGGTGGAACTGGAATTCGGTCAGGTCGAGAAAACCTGACCCCCAAGTTGGATGCCGCACTTTTCGACTCGGTGCGGACATCATGGCAGTTGAGTCGTCAACCCCGGGGAGCCGGTCGCCGCATTGCGGCGCAGGCGTCATGACCCGCAAGGAGCAAACATATGGCGAAGAAAATCGTCGGCTTCATCAAGCTGCAAGTGCCAGCTGGTAAGGCCAACCCATCCCCACCGATTGGTCCCGTACTGGGCCAGCGCGGTCTCAACATCATGGAGTTCTGCAAGGCGTTCAACGCGCAGACCCAGGGCGTCGAGCCGGGCCTGCCGCTGCCCGTGGTGATCACGGCGTTCGCGGACAAGAGCTTTACCTTCATCATCAAGACGCCACCGGCGACGACGCTGATCAAGAAGGCCATCAAGCTCGAAAAAGGCTCTGCGAGCGCGCTGAGCAACAAGGTCGGCAAGATCACGCGCGCCCAGCTCGAAGAAATCGCCCAGACCAAGCTCAAGGACATGAATGCTTCGGGCATCGACGCCGCGGTGCGTACCTTGGCGGGCTCCGCACGCTCCATGGGCGTGACGGTGGAGGGCGTGTGATGAGCAAACTGACCAAAAAACAAAAGGCCCTGGAGGGCAAGGTCGATAGCACCAAGCTGTACAGCTTTGCCGACGCCCTGGTCCTGGTCAAGGAAGCCGCGACCGCCAAATTCGACGAATCCATCGACGTGGCCGTGCAGCTTGGCATCGACGTCAAGAAGTCGGACCAGGTGGTGCGCGGCGCCGTGGTGCTGCCCAACGGCACCGGCAAGACCACCCGCGTGGCCGTGTTCGCGCAGGGCGCAAGGGCCGAGGAAGCCCAGGCCGCGGGCGCAGACATCGTCGGCATGGACGATCTGGCGGCCCGGGTGAAGGCCGGCGACATGCCTTTCGACGTCGTGATCGCCGCTCCGGACGCGATGCGCGTCGTGGGTTCCCTGGGTCAGATCCTGGGCCCGCGCGGCCTGATGCCCAACCCCAAGGTGGGGACCGTCACCCCCGACGTGGCCACGGCCGTGAAGAACGCCAAGGCGGGTCAGGTGCAGTTTCGTGCCAACAAGACCGGCATCGTGCACAGCACGATCGGTCGCCGCTCGTTCGACAGCGAAAAGCTGCAAGGCAACCTGGCGGCGCTGATCGACGCGCTGAACAAGGCCAAGCCGGCGTCGAGCAAGGGGCTGTACCTGCGCAAGGTGGCGGTGTCGTCGACGATGGGCGTTGGCGTGCGCATCGATACGCAATCCATTGCCGTGTGATTGCGCGCAATGGCGCAGGAGGAATCTTCGGGTCCGGCATGAGAGCGGGCCCGATGCGGTGGGCCGCAGCGGGTGAGGAATCCGCTGCGGGCCATCCAAGACCGTTGGTGTGCAAGGGCACTTAATCTTTTCCAAGGCCAGCGCAGATGGCGATCCCGCTGCACATGGAACCCGTTTCCAAAACAGTTGGTCGCTGCAACCAGAGCGTGCACGAGGGCGCAGGCCCGAAGGCACAATTTAAGGAGTAGACCTTGAGTCTCAATCGCAGTGAGAAAGAAGCGGTCGTCGGCGAAGTGACCCGCCTCGCCGCAAAAGCTCAAACGCTGGTGATCGCGGAATACCGTGGCATCACGGTCGCCGACATGACCAAACTGCGCGTGCAGGCGCGCGGCAAGGGCGTGAGCCTGAGTGTTCTGAAGAACACCCTGGCGCGCCGTGCCGTGGCAGGCAGCGCGTTCGACGTGGTCGCCGACCAGATGACCGGCCCGCTGATCTATGGCTTCTCCGAAGACGCCGTGGCCGCCGCGAAGGTGGTGGCCGACTTTGCGAAAACCAACGACAAGCTGGTGATTCGTGCTGGCGCTTTCGGCGGCAAGGCCCTGGACATCAACGGCGTGAAGCGGCTGGCGGACATTCCTCCCAAGGAAGTTCTGCTGGCTCAGCTGTGTGGCTTGCTGATGTCGCCCATCTCCCGCACCGCCGTGGTGCTCAGCGCGCTGGCGGCGAAAAAAGGCGAGGGCGAGGCCGTGGCCGTGGCCGCATGAGCGACCGGACAAGCCTGAACCCCCATCCATGAAACATCTGTGAACCAATTGTTAGGAAATCAAAATGGCATTCGATAAAGACGTATTTCTGACCGCGCTCGACGGCATGACGGTCCTGGAACTCAATGACCTGGTCAAGGCCATTGAAGAGAAGTTTGGCGTGAGCGCCGCGGCCATGGCGGCTCCCGCGGCCGCTGGCGGTGGCGCGGGCGCTCCCGTTGCCGAAGAGCAGACGGAATTCAACGTGGTGCTCAACGAGGCTGGCGCGAACAAGGTGTCCGTCATCAAGGCCGTGCGCGAAATCACCGGCCTGGGCCTCAAGGAGGCCAAGGACCTGGTCGATGGCGCGCCCAAGAACGTCAAGGAAGCCATTCCCAAGGCCGACGCCGAAGCCGCAGTCAAGAAACTGCTGGACGCCGGCGCCAAGGCGGAAATCAAGTAATCCGGTCTTGGCAGGCCGGGGTTGCGCCGCGACTCCGGCCCGCCGCTTTCAGAACGCAGCCGAAAACTCCCGCAGGGGTTTTCGAGTGTCTTCTGATCCCCCCGACAGCAGAAGGCGCCTTGGTTCGGGTGATGTGCAACGCATCACCGTCCGCCATGGTTGGTAGTGGCCAACCGCCAAGCCCGCAGGGACGTCAGGCCTTGCGGGTCATTCGTCGAAGACCCTGAACGCATGTCTTTGCCCGGAGATTTCATGGCCTATTCCTACACCGAACGCAAACGCATTCGCAAAAGCTTCGGCACCCGCGACAGTGTGCTCGAAGTGCCTTATCTGCTGCAGATGCAAAAGGACGCGTACACCGCTTTCCTGCAGGCGGACACGGCCCCCCTGAAGAGAAGCGTCGAGGGCCTTCAGGCGGCATTCGACGCGGCCTTTCCCATCGTCTCGCACAACGGTTTCGTGGAGATGCGTTTCACCGAGTACAACCTGGCCAAGCCCGCATTCGACGTGCGTGAGTGCCAGACGCGGGGGCTGACCTATGCGTCGGCGGTGCGCGCCAAGGTACAGCTGATCATCTACGACCGCGAGTCCTCGACGACGCAGTCCAAGGTGGTCAAGGAGGTCAAGGAGCAGGAGGTCTACATGGGCGAGGTGCCGCTCATGACCGACAAGGGCTCGTTCATCATCAACGGCACGGAGCGCGTGATCGTCTCGCAGCTGCACCGCTCGCCCGGCGTGTTCTTCGAACACGACAAGGGCAAGGGCCACAGTTCGGGCAAGCTGCTGTTCTCGGCGCGCATCATTCCCTACCGCGGTTCCTGGCTCGACTTCGAGTTCGACCCCAAGGACCTGCTGTACTTTCGCGTCGATCGCCGCCGCAAGATGCCGGTCACGATCCTGCTCAAGGCCATCGGTCTGAACCCGGAATCGATCCTGGCGAACTTCTTCGTGAACGACAGCTTCCGCCTGATGGACAGCGGCGCGCAAATGGAATTCGTTGCCGAGCGCCTGCGCGGCGAAGTGGCCCGTTTCGACATCACCGACAAGTCCGGCAAGGTCATCGTGGCCAAGGACAAGCGCGTCACCGTGCGCCACATCCGCGAACTCGAGCAGTCGGGCACCACGCACGTCAGCGTTCCCGAGGACTTCCTCGTCGGCCGCATCGTGGCGCGCGGCATCGTCGATGCGGACACCGGCGAAATCCTCGCCAAGGCGAACGACGAGCTGACCGAGGCCCTGCTCAAGAAACTGCGCGGCGCGGGGGTGCCGGACGTGCAGTGCATCTACACCAACGAACTCGATCAGGGGCCGTACATCTCGCAGACCCTGCGCACCGACGACACGCAGGACGAATTCGCCGCGCGCGTGGCCATCTACCGCATGATGCGCCCCGGCGAACCGCCGACCGAGGACGCAGTGCAGGCCCTGTTCCAGCGCCTGTTCTACAACCCCGATACCTACGACCTGTCGCGCGTGGGGCGCATGAAGTTCAACGCCAAGATCGGCCGCGCAGAATCCACCGGCGCGATGGTGCTCTCCAACGAGGACATCCTGGCCGTGGTGAAGATCCTCGTCGATCTGCGCAACGGCCATGGCGAGGTGGACGACATCGATCACCTGGGCAACCGCCGCGTGCGCTGCGTGGGTGAACTCGCCGAGAACCAGTACCGCACCGGTCTGGCGCGCATCGAAAAGGCGGTCAAGGAGCGTCTGGGTCAGGCCGAGCAAGAGCCGCTGATGCCGCACGACCTGATCAACTCGAAGCCGATTTCCGCGGCGCTCAAGGAGTTCTTCGGCGCCTCGCAGCTGTCGCAGTTCATGGACCAGACCAATCCGCTGGCCGAGATCACGCACAAGCGCCGGGTTTCCGCGCTCGGCCCGGGGGGGTTGACGCGCGAGCGCGCCGGCTTCGAGGTGCGCGACGTGCACGTGACGCACTACGGGCGTGTGTGCCCGATCGAGACGCCCGAAGGCCCGAACATCGGCCTGATCAACTCGCTGGCGCTGTACGCGCGCCTGAACGAGTACGGCTTCATCGAGACGCCTTACCGCCGCGTGGTCGGCGCGAAGGTGAGCAACGACATCGACTACCTCTCGGCGATCGAAGAAGGCAAGTACGTGATCGCCCAGGCGAACGCGGTGCTCGACAAGGACGGCCACCTGACCGGGGAGCTGGTCTCGGCGCGCGAAAAGGGCGAATCGATCCTCTGCGCTGCGGACCGCGTGCAGTACATGGACGTCTCTCCCGCGCAGATCGTTTCGGTGGCGGCCTCGCTGGTTCCGTTCCTGGAGCACGACGACGCGAACCGCGCGCTGATGGGCGCGAACATGTCGCGCCAGGCCGTTCCCGTGCTGCGCCCCGAAAAACCGCTGGTGGGAACGGGGATCGAGCGCGTGGCCGCGGTGGACTCGGGAACCGTGGTCACGGCGACGCGCGGCGGCATCGTCGACTACGTTGACGCCACGCGCATCGTGGTGCGCGTCAACGACGCCGAGGCCGCTGCCGGCGAAGTGGGGGTGGACATCTACAGCCTCATCAAATACCAGCGCTCGAACCAGAACACCAACATCCACCAGCGCCCCATCGTCAAGAAGGGCGACCGGCTGGTCAAGGGCGACGTGATCGCCGACGGCGCGTCAACGGACCTCGGCGAGATCGCCATCGGCCAGAACATGCTGATCGCCTTCATGCCCTGGAACGGCTACAACTACGAGGACTCGATCCTGATCTCCGAGCGCGTGGTGGCGCAGGACCGCTACACCTCGATCCACATCGAGGAACTCGTCGTGATGGCGCGCGACACCAAGCTGGGCGCCGAAGAAATCACGCGTGACATCCCGAACCTCTCGGAGCAGCAGCTCAACCGCCTGGACGAATCGGGAATCATCTACGTGGGCGCCGAAGTCCAGCCCGGCGATACGCTGGTGGGCAAGGTCACGCCCAAGGGCGAGACCACGCTCACGCCCGAAGAGAAGCTGCTGCGCGCGATCTTTGGCGAGAAAGCGTCCGACGTGAAGGACACCTCATTGCGCGTGGACCAGGGCTCGCAGGGAATCGTGATCGACGTGCAGGTGTTCACGCGTGAGGGCATACCGCGCGACAAACGCGCCCAGCAGATCATCGACGACGAGCTCAAGCGCTTTCGCCTGGACCTGAACGACCAGTTGCGCATCGTCGAGGCCGACGCCTTCGACCGCATCGAGAAGCTGCTCACCGGCCGCGTGGCCAACGGTGGCCCGCACAAGCTGGCCAAGGGCGCGCAGATCGACAGGGCCTACCTGGCGACGGTGGAGAAGTTCCACTGGTTCGACATCCGCCCGGCGGAAGACGAGGTCGCGGCGCAGCTCGAATCGATCAAGAACGCCCTGGAGCAGACGCGCCACGGCTTCGACCTGGGCTTCGAGGAAAAGCGCAAGAAGCTCACGCAGGGCGACGAACTGCCCGCCGGCGTGCTCAAGATGGTCAAGGTCTACCTGGCGGTCAAGCGCCGCCTGCAACCGGGCGACAAGATGGCCGGCCGCCACGGCAACAAGGGCGTGGTCTCGAAGATCGTTCCGGTCGAGGACATGCCCTACATGGCCGACGGCACCCCGGCCGACATCGTCCTGAACCCGCTGGGCGTGCCTTCGCGCATGAACATCGGCCAGGTGCTCGAGGTCCACCTGGGCTGGGCCGGAAAAGGCATTGGCCAGCGCATCGGCGACCTGCTGCAGCAGCAGGCCAAGGTGTCCGAGTTGCGCAGCTTCCTGGAGGAGGTCTACAACTCCCGGGGGCGCAAGGAGGATCTCACGCAACTGAGCGATGCAGACCTGCTGTCCATGGCCGCCAACCTCCAGCAAGGCGTGCCCTACGCGACCCCCGTTTTCGACGGCGCTTCGGAAGCGGAGATCAAGGACATGCTCGCGCTCGCGTACCCGGACGAGATTGCCCGGCGCAAGGGCCTGACGCCCAGCCGCACGCAGGCGTATCTGTACGACGGCCGCAGCGGCGACCGCTTCGACGCCCCACGACCATCGGCTACATGCATTACCTGAAACTGCACCACCTGGTCGACGACAAGATGCACGCGCGCTCCACCGGCCCCTACTCGCTGGTCACGCAGCAACCGCTGGGCGGCAAGGCGCAGTTCGGCGGCCAGCGCTTCGGGGAGATGGAGGTTTGGGCGCTGGAGGCCTACGGCGCCTCCTACGTATTGCAGGAAATGCTCACCGTCAAGTCCGACGACGTGGCCGGCCGCACCAAGGTGTACGAGTCCATCGTCAAGGGCGAACACGCCATTGAAGCCGGGATGCCGGAATCGTTCAACGTGCTGGTCAAGGAAATCCGCTCCCTGGGCCTGGACATCGAGTTGGAACGCGCTTGAGCGCAAAAGGAAAGAGTCACCATGAAATCGCTGCTCGACCTGTTCAAACAATTCACCCCGGATGAGCATTTCGACGCCATCCGCATCGGCTTGGCCTCTCCCGAGAAAATCCACTCCTGGTCTTTCGGCGAGGTGAAAAAGCCCGAGACCATCAACTACCGCACCTTCAAACCCGAGCGCGACGGCCTGTTCTGCGCCAAGATTTTTGGTCCCATCAAGGACTACGAATGCCTGTGCGGCAAGTACAAGCGCCTCAAGCACCGCGGCGTGATCTGCGAGAAATGCGGCGTCGAGGTCACGCAGACCAAGGTGCGCCGCGAACGCATGGGCCACATCGACCTGGCCGCTCCCTGCGCGCACATCTGGTTCCTGAAGTCGCTGCCCTCGCGCCTGGGCATGGTGCTCGACATGACGCTGCGCGACATCGAGCGCGTGCTGTACTTTGAAGCCTACGTGGTGACCGACCCCGGAATGACCACGCTGAAGAAGTTCAGCATCATGTCCGAGGACGACTACGACGCCAAACGCAAGGAATTCGGCGACGAATTCATCGCCAAGATGGGCGCCGAAGGCATCAAGGACCTGCTCGAATCGATAGACATCGAGCTGTCGATCGAGCGCCTGCGCGGCGACCTGACCGGCTCCGAGGTCAAGGTCAAGAAAAACACCAAGCGCCTGAAAGTTCTCGAAGCGTTCAAGAAGTCCGGGATCAAGCCCGAGTGGATGGTGCTGGAAGTGCTTCCCGTGCTGCCGCCGGACCTGCGCCCGCTGGTGCCGCTCGACGGCGGGCGCTTTGCGACCTCCGACCTGAACGATCTGTACCGCCGCGTCATCAACCGCAACAGCCGCCTGCGCCGCCTGCTGGAACTCAAGGCCCCGGAGATCATCGCGCGCAACGAAAAGCGCATGCTGCAGGAGGCCGTCGATTCGCTGCTGGACAACGGCCGCCGCGGCAAGGCCATGACGGGCGCGAACAAGCGCGCGCTCAAGTCGCTGGCCGACATGATCAAGGGCAAGAGCGGCCGTTTCCGCCAGAACCTGCTGGGCAAGCGCGTGGACTACTCGGGCCGTTCCGTGATCACCGTGGGCCCGACGCTCAAGCTGCACCAATGCGGTCTGCCCAAGCTGATGGCGCTGGAGCTGTTCAAGCCCTTCATCTTCTCGCGCCTGGAGGCCATGGGAATCGCCACGACGATCAAGGCGGCGAAGAAGGAGGTCGAATCCGGAACGCCCGTGGTCTGGGACATCCTGGAAGAGGTCATCAAGGAACACCCGGTGATGCTCAACCGCGCGCCCACGCTGCACCGCATGGGAATCCAGGCTTTCGAGCCGATCCTCATCGAGGGCAAGGCGATCCAGCTGCACCCGCTGGTCTGCTCGGCGTTCAACGCCGACTTCGACGGCGACCAGATGGCCGTCCACGTCCCGCTGTCGGTGGAGGCGCAGATGGAAGCGCGCACGCTGATGCTGGCCTCGAACAACGTGCTGCTGCCGGCCTCGGGCGAGCCCTCCATCGTGCCCTCGCAGGACGTGGTGCTCGGCCTGTACTACGCCACCCGCGAGCGCATCAACGGCAAGGGCGAGGGACTGGTGTTTGCCGACACGGGCGAGGTGCAGCGCGCGTTCGACGCAAACGAGCTGGAACTCGCCGCGCGCATCACCGTGCGCCTGACCGAATGGATCAGGAACAAGGAAAGCGGCGAACTCGTCGCCTCGACCGCGCTCGTGGAAACCACGGCGGGCCGGGCCCTGTTGTCCGAAATCCTGCCCCGGGGCCTGCCGTTTTCGCACATCAACAAGGCGCTCAAGAAGAAGGAAATCTCGCGCCTGATCAACGTCTCGTTCCGCAAATGCGGGCTCAAGGAAACCGTGGTGTTTGCCGACAGGCTGCTGCAAAACGGCTTCCACCTGGCCACGCGCGCGGGAATCTCGATCGCCATCGACGACATGCTGGTGCCGCCGCAAAAGGCCGCGATCATCGAGCGCTCGGAGAAGGAGGTCAAGGAGATCGAGCAGCAGTACATCTCCGGTCTGGTCACCTCGGGCGAGCGCTACAACAAGGTGGTGGACATCTGGGGCAAGGCCGGCGACGAAGTCTCCAAGGCGATGATGGCCCGGCTCTCCAAGGAACAGGTCATCGACCGCCATGGCAACGAGGTCTCGCAGGAGTCCTTCAACTCGATCTACATGATGTCCGACTCGGGCGCCCGCGGCTCTCCCGCGCAGATCCGCCAGGTCGCCGGAATGCGGGGCCTGATGGCGAAGCCGGACGGATCGATCATCGAGACGCCGATCACCGCGAACTTCCGCGAAGGTCTGAACGTGCTGGAGTACTTCATCTCCACGCACGGCGCGCGCAAGGGCCTGGCCGACACGGCGCTCAAGACCGCGAACTCGGGCTACCTGACGCGCCGCCTGGTGGACGTGACGCAGGACCTGGTCGTGACCGAGGAAGACTGCGAGACCACGAATGGTTCGCTGATGCGCGCCATCGTCGAAGGCGGCGAGGTGATCGAATCGCTGCGCGACCGCATCCTGGGCCGCACTGCGGCCGAAGACGTGCTGCACCCCGAGAACCGCTCGGTGCTGCTCCCGGCGGGCGCGATGTTCGACGAAGACCTCATCGAAGAGCTCCAGGCCGCCGGCGTCGATGAGGTGAAGGTGCGCACCGCGCTGACCTGCGAGACCCGCTACGGCCTGTGCGCCAAATGCTATGGCCGCGACCTGGGCCGTGGCGGCCTGATCAACCTCGGCGAAGCCGTGGGCGTGATCGCCGCCCAGTCCATCGGCGAGCCCGGAACGCAGCTGACCATGCGCACCTTCCACATCGGCGGCGCGGCCTCGCGCGCGGCGATTGCTTCCAGCGTGGAAGCCCGGTCCAACGGCGTGATCGGCTTCAACGCGACGATGCGCTACGTGAGCAACACCAAGGGCGAGCTGGTGGTGATCGCCCGTTCGGGGGAAATCATCATCCACGACGAGCATGGCCGCGAGCGCGAGCGCCACAAGCTGCCGTATGGCGCAACGCTCACCGCCAAGGCCGACCAGAGCGTCAAGGCGGGAACCGTTCTTGCCACCTGGGATCCGCTGACGCGCCCGATCATCACCGAGTTCGCCGGCCGCACGAAGTTTGAAAACGTCGAAGAAGGACTCACGGTGGCGCGCCAGCTCGACGACGTGACGGGTCTGTCAACGCTGGTCGTGATCGATCCCAAGCGCCGCGGCGCCGCCAAGGTCGTGCGCCCGCAGGTCAAGCTCATCGACGCGCAGGGCAACGAGGTGAAGATCCCGGGCACCGACCACTCGGTGACCATAGGCTTTCCGGTCGGCTCGCTGATCCAGGTGCGCGACGGCCAGGACGTGGGCCCGGGCGAGGTGCTCGCGCGCATCCCGGTCGAAGGGCAGAAGACGCGCGACATCACCGGCGGTCTGCCCCGCGTGGCCGAGCTGTTCGAAGCCCGCACGCCCAAGGACAAGGGCACGCTCGCGGAGATGACCGGCACCGTGTCGTTCGGCAAGGAAACCAAGGGCAAAGTCCGGTTGCAGATCACCGACCCCGAGGGCCATGTGTTCGAAGAGCTGGTTCCCAAGGAAAAGAACATCCTGGTGCACGAAGGCCAGGTGGTGAACAAGGGCGAATCCATCGTTGACGGCCCCGCCGATCCGCAGGACATCCTGCGCCTGCTGGGAATCGAAGAACTCTCGCGCTACATCGTCGACGAGGTGCAGGACGTGTACCGCCTGCAGGGCGTGAAGATCAACGACAAGCACATCGAGGTGATCGTGCGCCAGATGCTGCGCCGCGTCGTCGTCGAGAACGCCGGCGAGTCGCAGTACATCAACGGTGAACAGGTCGAGCGCTCGGAGATCCTGAACACCAACGAGGCGCTGCTCGCCGCGGGCAAGATCCCCGCGACCTACAGCAACCTGCTGCTCGGCATCACCAAGGCCTCGCTGTCCACCGACTCGTTCATCTCCGCCGCGTCGTTCCAGGAAACCACGCGCGTGCTCACCGAGGCAGCGATCATGGGCAAGCGCGACGAGCTGCGCGGACTCAAGGAGAACGTCATCGTGGGGCGCCTGATCCCCGCCGGAACGGGCCTGGCCTACCACCAGGCGCGCAAGGCCAAGGACGCCATGGACGACGCCGAACGCCGCGCCATCGCCGACGCCGAAGCCGCCGAAATGGCCGCCCAGGCGCAGGCCCCCGAGCCGGACGGCAGCAGCATGACGGTCACCGACGCGGCGGCCGACTAAGGCACCCGGACAAACGCCGCCGGCGCCTGGCGTTCGGGACCGGCGGCGGATGTCAGGCCGTCACGCCGTCACGCCGGCCTCGGCGCAGCGCCGAGTCAGGTGCTCGAGCGCCTGCGCCACCTGGTCGATCAGCACCAGGCACAGGTCGCCCGGCTGCAAGCGCGCGAGCGCGGTGTCGATGGCGCTGAACTCGCCGTGGATTTCCTCGACGTGGCGCACGCGCGCGGCGTCCGCCAGGCCTTGGCGCAGCAGCACCATCACCTCGCCGTCGGCGCGCCCGCGCTGCGCCGCGTCCTGGTAGAGGATGACCGTGTCGAACGCGGCACCCAAAATTTCGGTCTGCACACGCAGGTCTTCGTCGCGGCGATCGCCCGCGCCGCTGATCACCACGCTGCGCTGCCTTGCGGGTAGCGCGTCCACGGCGCAGACGAGCGCGCGCATGGCGTCGGGGTTGTGGCCGTAGTCGGCGATCACGGTCGCGCCCCGGTAGTCCATGACGTTGAAGCGCCCGGGCGCGTTGTCGCTGTCGTTCACAAAGCCTGACAGGCCACGGCGCAGGGTCTGCCACGGCAGACCCACGCCCCAGGCGGCGGCCACGGCGGCCATGACGTTCTCGACCTGGAAGGCAATCCGGCCGTTGCGCGTGATCGGCATGTCGCGCAGCTGCATGGTTTCGCGCCACGACCCTTCGGACGCGACGATGGCGTCGCCATCGACGTACACGCTGCGCTGCCCCTGCGTGCGGTGCGTGACCATGACCGGGTGGTGCCGGTCGCTGGCAAAGTAGATCACCTTGCCGGGGCAGGCCGGGGCCATCGCGGCGACGATGGGGTCGGCGGCGTTGAGCACGGCGTAGCCGGTTGCGGCCACGTTCTGCACGATCACGCGCTTGAGGACGGCCAGGTCTTCCACCGTGGTGATGTAGTTCAGCCCCAGGTGGTCGCCGGCGCCGACGTTGGTCACCACGGCGACCTGGCAGCGGTCGAAGCCCAGTCCCTCGCGCAGGATTCCGCCGCGCGCGGTCTCGAACACTGCCGCATCGACCTCGGGGTGCAGCAGCACGTTGCGCGCGCTCTTCGGGCCGCTGCAGTCGCCGTCGTCGATCTGCCGGCCGTTCACGTACACGCCGTCGGTGTTCGTCATTCCCACGCGCAGGCCATGCGCCGTGAACAGGTGCGCGATGAGGCGCGCCGTGGTGGTCTTGCCGTTGGTTCCGGTGACCGCCACCACGGGGATGCGGCCGTCGTCGCCCGGCGCGTAGAGGCGATCGACCATGGCCTGCCCGACGTTGCGCGGCTTGCCGTAGGAGGGGGCCAGGTGCATGCGCAGTCCGGGGGCGGCGTTCACCTCGACGAAGCCGCCGCCCTGCTCTTCGAGCGGGCGCAGAACGGTCTCGGCGACCATGTCCACGCCGCAGATGTGCAGGCCCACCATCTGCGCCGCGGCCACGGCGCGCGCGGCGACTTCGGGGTGCACGTCGTCGGTGACGTCGGTGGCGCTGCCGCCCGTGGACAGGTTCGCGTTGTTGCGCAGGATGACGCGCTGGCCCTTGGCCGCAACGCAGTCCGGGGTCAGGCCCTGCAGGGCCAGGCGGGCCAGGGCGATGTCGTCGAGGCGGACCTTCGTCAGCGCGGTGGCGTGGCCCGTGCCGCGGCGCGGGTCCTGGTTCAGCGTGTCAACCAGTTCGCGCACCGTGTGCCGGCCGTCGCCGAGCACCTGCGGCGGGTCGCGGCGCGCCGCGGCCACCAGCTGCCCGCCGACC
>NZ_AFAL01000387.1 GCF_000193225.1 Verminephrobacter aporrectodeae subsp. tuberculatae At4
CGATGGGCCGGACCGGTGGGCAGACCTCGACCAACTCGCCCCGCTTGAGCGTGGCCATGTCGAGTGCTTGCACGCGCCAGAGGCCGGTCGGGGCCGAGTGCGTGAAGTTCAGGCGCAACCCGGCCGCGTGGCCGATGGGGATGACTGCGCCAACGACGACCACGGTGCCGAGGGCCGCGATGCCCAAGTGCCGTTTCTTCATGGCTGCGGATCTGCTGTGCTGCGCCGAGTCCGGGTGGTCTTGCCGAGGATGTCGCCGGCCGTGGCAGCAGTCCAGGTGAACGGCTTGGGATTCGCATTGTGCGCAGCGATGTACGTGTTGATGGCGCTCTCCACCGCGGGCACGCTGGTGAACGCGCCGCGGTGCATGAGTTCATCGCTGATGTCCCGAAAGAAGCGCTCGACCAGGTTGAGCCAGGAAAAATGGCAGGGAGTGAAGTGCAAATGAAAGCGCGGGTGCTTGGCCAGCCAGGCCATGACCGCGCAGTGCTTGTGCATGGCGTAGTGGTCCACGATCAGGTGCAGTTGCTTGTTCTTCGGCGTCTGGCGATGGATCGACTGGAGAAAGCGCAGCCACTGTGGGTGCCGGTGGAGTCGATCGGTCATCGAAATCACCTCGCCGCTCAGCATGTCCAGCGCAGCGAACAAGGTAATGGCGCCGCTGCGCCTGGAGTTGAGCGGCAGGTCCGGCTGGGTCCGGTCGAGCGCCTGAATCTGCATTTTCTCGTCGCAGCAAAGCACCAGCGCCTGCTCGGGCGGATTCAGGAACAGATTCACGATGTCCTCCAACTTCTCGGCGGAGCGGGGAGCGTTGGCGGGTTTGAAGGATTTGACCCGATGGGGTCTGAGCCCATGCGTGCGCCAGATGCGGGCCACAGTGGATGCGCTGACACCGCAATGAGCGGCCATGGTGCGCGTGCTCCAACGCGTCGAGCCTTCGGGGGTTTCCTTGCGTGTGCTGCGAATCACTTGCTCGACGTTCGCCTCTTCGCGCGCCGTGCGCGGGCGCCCCGTGCGCGTGGCGTCCTGCAACAGGCCATCTACGCCGGCGGCCAGAAAGCGTGCCCGCCAGCGCGCTACCACGCGGCGGTCGATGTTGAACTGGGCGGCGATGTCCTTGTCCTGCATTCCCTGTGCCGCCTGCAGCACGATGCGAATGCGCATCTGGACACGCGCATTGATGCGCTCGCGGTTGGAAAGAATTCGTAGATGCCGATCATCGTCGGCACACAACAGAACTGGCGTGGCAACCCGCATGGCATGGTCCTCCATGCGCTGTACGAGGCCAAGCCAAAATATAAGTTCCGTGATTTATGGTGCCCGGCGTCTGCACCAAAACGCCATGGCCTGAAAGTTATGAAAATAGCTGGTTCAAGCACTGGCCGCCTCTGGGCCACGATTCCGAAATCAGCGCTCACGTTCGCTGAATATCGGTCCGCCTTCCGGACAAACATCCACTGCAGGCGCTGTGTGAGGCGTTATCTCATTCGCTGCACGCTCTCAGGGACCGGAGGGGCGCTAAAGCGGTTCCTGCGCGCCGTCTCGGGGGGCCACTCCATCGCCGCCCGCCTGCTCGCCAGCGGGCTGATCGCCCTGCGGGTCATCCGGTTTGCGCTGTGTTTTGGCGCGCAATTTCTCTTCCTTTTTTTTCTTTTTGGCGAGTTCGCGCTGGCGTTTCTCGTATCCGTAGTTGGGTGTTGCCAAGGTAGTTGCTTCCTGAAGTGAAGGTCCACTGTAACAGCACCAGGCCCCCGCGTCCCGCGCGGCGTCACGCCGCCGGGAAGGCGCGTTCCATGGCCTGTTGCAGATCCTGTTGCAGGTCTTGCACGGCTTCCAGCCCGATGGAAAACCGCACCAGCGTACCCTGCTTCAAATGCGCCACGCAGCGGCTGCGCATGCTGGCGATGTGGTAGGGCACGACCAGGCTCATGGGCCCGCCCCAGCTATAGCCCAGTTTGAACAGGCGCAGGCCGTCGCAGAACGCGTCCACCTGCTGCGCGCTGTGGCGCGCATCGATTAGCACGCTGAACAGGCCCGCGGCCAAGCCCTGTCCCCCCGGCCCGGCACCGCACAGGGCCTGCCAATGCGCGTGGCCTGGCGAACCCGCAAGCGCAGGGTGCAGAACCTGGGCGACGGCGGGCTGTTGCTGCAACCACAGCGCCAGACTGCGGGCTGCCGCGTCGTGGGCGCGGTAGCGCAGACCCAGGCTGGGCAGCCCGCGCAGCACCGCTTCCGCGTCGTTGCCCGCGACGCCCAGGCCAAGCCGCATGTGGGTGTGCCGGATTTGCGTATGCAGCGCGGCGTCGCGCGTGATCACGCTGCCCATCAGCACGTCACCGCCGCCGCTGGGGTATTTGGTCAGCGCGTGGACGCAGATGTCCACTCCCAGGCTGCCGTCGCCCAGGAGGTCGAACGGCGCGAACGCCAAGCCCGCGCCCCAGGTATTGTCCAGCGCCGTGCGCACCGCGCGCGCGCGGCAGATGCGCACCAGTTCGCGCAGGTCGGGAAATTCCATGCTGACCGAACCCGGCGCCTCCAGCCACACCAGCCGCGTTGCGGGCGTGATGCGGGCGGCCAGGTCGGCCGGCTCCAGCGGGTCGTACAGCCCATGGCTGATGCCCAGGCGGGCGAGTTCGTCGTGCGCCAAGTCCTTGCTCGGACCATAGACGTTGTCGGGGAGCAGCAGTTCGTCCCCGGGCTTGAGCAGGGCCAGCGCCACATTCGCGATGGCGGCCAATCCGCTGGGCGCAAGCACGCACTGCAGGCCCCCCTCGAGCGTGCACAAACGTTCTTCGAGGGTGAAGGTGGTCGGCGTGCCGTGCAGTCCGTAGGTATAGCCGCTCTTGTCCCGCCAATCGCGCGCGCGCATGGCGGCCACGTTCGGGAAGATGACGGTAGAGGCCTTGTAGACCCCCGGCTGGGGCGCCGCGAAGCCCGCGGGCGGAACGTAGTCGTGCTGGACGATGCGCGTGGCGAGATCGGTGCCGGGGGTTCTCATGCCCGCCATGGTAGCGCGCTTCGACACGATGGTGCACCCGGTTTTTCAGCACGTATGCAACGAGCCAGTGGCCAACGCGGACTCCTAGACGCGCGCAACGATGCTCTTGAGCTTGCAATAGCTCCGGATCCCTTCCAGCCCTTTTTCGCGGCCAAAGCCGGAGCGGCGGTTGCCGCCGAACGGTACTTCGATGCCGCCGGCAAAGTATTCGTTGATGTAGACCTGCCCGGCATCGACCTGCCGCGCAAAGCGATAGGCCCGGCCGATGTCCCGGGTGTAGATGCCGGCCGCGAGCGCATAGTCGGTGCCGTTGGCCAAGGCGATGGCCTGCTCGAGGTCGTCGGCCTGCTGCACCACCAGGACTGGGCCGAAGATTTCCTGCTGCACCACGGCATCCTGTGCGCAGCTGGCCTCGATGACCGTCGGGCGGTAGAACCATCCGCCCGGCGCGCACGCAGGGTGCGCGACGCTGCCGCCGGCAAGAACCGGGTTCCCGCGCGCTGCGGCGCTGGCCACGTGCGCATGGATCCGGTTCAGATGGGCGAGCGAATTCACCGGGCCGACGTCCGGGTTCGTCAGGCCATGGCCCAGACCCAGCTGGCCCACGCGATCCAGCAGCCGTTCGATGAACTGGCCGTGCAGCGAGCGCTCGACGATCAGCCGCGAACCTGCCGAGCAGATCTGGCCTGCGTTCTCGTAGATCGCGCCCAGCACGCCATGGAGCGCCTGTTCGACGTCGGCATCGGCGAGCACCACGAGCGGGGATTTCCCGCCCAGTTCGAGCAGCACCCGGGTGACGTGGCTGGCCGCGGCGCGCATCACCTGCTGCCCGGTGGCCACCGATCCGGTGAAGGTGATGTGCTGTATGCCGGGGTGCGACACCAGCGCTGCGCCCGCGGTCGCGCCTTCGCCGGTGACGACGTTCAGCACGCCGTCGGGCAGGCCCGCGGCGCTGGCCAGTTCAGCCAGCATCAGCGCGGACAGCGGCGTCTGTTCGGCCGGTTTCGCAACCACCGTGCAACCGGCTGCCAACGCCGGGGCAATGCCGCGCGCGGCGGTGCCCAGCGGGTAATTCCAGGGGATGATCTGCGCGGCGACACCGACGGGCTCTTCGATGGAGAAGCCGACGTAGGCCTTGTCGAGCGGAAAGCTGTCGCCCTGCATCTTGTCCGCCGCGCCAGCGTAGTACTCGAAAGCGCGGACCACGCCACGCACGTCGGCCTGCGCCTCGCAAAGCCGTTTGCCGCTGTCCAGGCTCTCGACCAGCGCCAGCCTGTCGGCGTGCTCGCGCACCTGCTGCGCGATCGCTGCGAGCGTCTGCCCCCGTTCGGCCGGCGCCGCATCGCCCCAGGCGCCGCGCAGCGCGCGCCGGGCCGCGTCAACGGCCTGATCGACCTCGGCAGCGCCGCCGGCGGCAAACTGCGCGAAGGCCTGGCCGCTGCCAGGGTCAAAGGTCTCCAGCGCAGCGCTGCCCGAGCCGGGTTGGTAGGCGCCATGGATGAAGTGCTCGCGCGGCAGGCCGCTGAGCGTGCCGGTCCGGCGAAATTCGGCGATCAGTGCGTCCAAACCCGGGTTCATGGCTGGACCTCGCTGACTGCGTAGCTGGATTTTTGCAGCCATTCTTCGCGGATTTCCATTCCCCAGCCGGGCTCGGCCGGGATTTGCAATTTACCGTCCCGGACATTCAGGCTGTTGCGGAACAGCCCTTGTTCCCATGGGTAGTAGTCTGCGCCTTCGATCGAGTATTCGACGTAGTCGCCGGCATTCGTGAGCGCGCCCATCACGTGCAGCGTGACGGGCAGGACCAGCGAGCGGTTCGCCGAGTGCGGCGTGACCTTGATTCCCGCCTGCTCGGCCAGGCGCGCCACGCGCAGCATGCGCGTCACGCCCCCGATATAGAAGGCGTCGGGTTGCACGACGTCGACCACGCGGTTGTCGATCATGTATTTCCACAGCGTCAGGTCGCAGTCCTGTTCGCCGCCTGTGACGTCGAGCTGCAGATTTTCCCTGACCTCTTTCGTCCAATGGTGCTCCCAGTACGGGCAGGGCTCCTCGAAGTGAATCACGCCGTGGTCTTCGAGCATGCGCCCGACGTCGATCGCTTTGCGCGGCGTGTACGCGCTGTTGCCATCGACCAGCAGGCGCGCGCCGTCGCCGAGCGCGCGGCGCACGGCCGGCACGATGGCCTCGGTGCGCCCCGGCCATTCGTCCTGGTCATGGCCGCACACCTTGCCGACGCGGAATTTGAACGCGTCGAAACCCTGCGCGTCGCGCAGCCGGGCCAGCCGCTCGGCCTCGTCCTGGGGCGTGATTTCGCCGCGCTTCATGCTCGATGCGTACACCGCAAACGCCCGGGGCGTGCCCCCCAGAAGCTCGCAGACGCTTTTTTGTTCCAGCTTTCCGCGCAGGTCCCACAGCGCGGTGTCCAGGCCGGCGAGGGCACGAAACAGATAGGAGCAGGGAAACTTGTGCTCGTGCTCGGGGATGCTGTCCACCAGATGCGTGATGTTCAGCGCGTCCGCGCCCAAGGCCCAGGGTGCGATCTGCCGGTGAAACACCTGCGCCGTGATGTCCGCGTTGTACGTTGACATCTGCCCCCAGCCTTGCAGGCCGGTATCGGTGGTGACGCGGACAAATCCGACATGCTGGTTGCTGAAGGTCTCTAGACGATGGATGTTCATTGCGTAATTTCACTTCGGCCCGGTGGATCGCCGCACACCGGCTTGGGCTGCGCCAAGCGGCGTTGATTTGTCACCAACGAGTCTCCAGGCCGCCCGGTTTTCAAAAGGGGATCATTCTCCGCTCGGAATAGCCCGAATAACCCCGTCCATTCTGGAAAAAGTGATAGGCCATTTTCACCGGTCTCGCACAGCAAAGCGCACCCGCAGTGGGGGCGTGCATGGGGGGGCAGTTCCGGAATGACGAACTGCACGCCTTGCAAAACCTTGCCGTGATTGGCAAGTTTGGTGAATTAGAATTACGTCTTTTCGAGGAGCCATCGAATGCTTGAGCCGTCCAATTCCAATAAGAACGCCGCGTTGGAAGCGCGGCGCCAAGCCGCGTGCCCACGCGGCGTCGGGGTGCAGACCCAGGTCTTCGTGGCCCGCGCGCAGAATGCGGAACTTTGGGATGTGTCCGGCAAGCGTTTCATCGACTTTGGCAGCGGCATCGCCGTCCTGGCCACGGGCCACCGCCATCCGCAGGTCGTGGAGGCTGTCCGCGCGCAGCTTGACGCGTTTCACCACACCTGCTTTCAGGTGACGCCGTACGAGGGCTACGTCGCGCTGTGCGAGAGGCTCAATGCGATCACGCCCGGGGCCTTCGCCAAGAAGACTGCGCTCTTCACCACGGGCGTGGAGGCCGTGGAGAACGCCGTCAAGGTGGCCAAGGCGGCCACGGGCCGCAATGCGGTCATCGCGTTCTCCGGCGCATTCCATGGCCGCACCTTGATGGGCCTGGCGTTGACCGGCAAGGTCAACCCCTACAAGGCGGGCTTTGGCGCCATGCCGCCGGACGTATGGCATGTCCCCTTCCCCGCAGAGGCGCTGGGGGTGAGCGTCGATGACAGCCTGCAGGCCATCGACCGCTTGTTCAAGACGGATGTGGATCCACGGCGCGTTGCGGCGCTCATCATCGAGCCGGTGCAGGGGGAGGGGGGCTTCTACGTTGCACCGCTGAAACTGTTCCAAAGCCTGCGCGCAGTGTGTGACGAGCACGGCATCCTGCTCATCGTGGATGAGGTGCAGACCGGTTTCGGGCGAACCGGGAAGATGTTCGCGCTGGAGCACTACGGCGTTGACGCCGACCTGATCACCATGGCCAAGAGCCTGGCCGGCGGTTTTCCGCTGTCTGCCCTGACGGGCCGGGCGACGGTCATGGATGCGGTCGCCCCGGGGGGCCTGGGAGGCACTTACGCCGGCAACCCGATCGCCGTGGCTGCCGCTCTGGCGGTGTTGGACATCATGCAAAAAGAGGCGCTCGTGCAACGCGCGCAGGCCTTGGGTGAGCGTTTGCTTGCGCATCTGGAGCCGCTGCGCGCGCGCGTGCCGCAGATCGCGCAGGTCCGGGCGCTGGGCGGCATGGTGGCCATGGAATTCAGGGATTCCTCCAGCGGCGTGGCGTTGCCCGAATTCACCAAACGGATTCAGGACATCGCGCTGGAGAAGGGCCTGCTGCTGCTGACCTGCGGCGTGTACGGCAACGTCATCCGTTTCCTCTTCCCGTTGACGATACAGGACGCGGTCTTCGCCGAGGGCCTGGCGCTCCTCTCCGACTCCCTGTTGCAGGCATGAGGCCGGCGTTCAGCGGCCCCGCCCGGACGCATCGGCAGCCTGTGCGCCGAGGTCGCCGCGGCCTCACCGGGTCGCCGGCCCAGCGTGACAGAGAGTGAAGCCCCGGTATCATTGCCCGCCATGAGTTTCTTTGCCATCCTGTTCGCTTTGCTGATTGAGCAGGCCCGCCCGCTGGCGCGCAGCAACCCGATTCATGCGGGCCTGCGCGCCTGGGCCCTGTCCGTGAGCCGCAACTTCGATGCCGGCAAACCGCAGCATGGCTGGGTGGCGTGGGGTTTGGCCGTGCTCGTTCCGGCGCTGCTCACACTGGCCATCCACTGGCTCCTGCTGCGCTGGCTGGGCTGGCCATTTGCGGTGCTGTGGAGCGTTGCCGTGCTGTACGTCACGCTGGGGTTCCGGCAGTTCAGCCACCATTTCACCGGAATCCGCGACGCGCTCGAAGAGGGGGACGAGGACGCCGCCCGCGCGCGGCTGGCGCACTGGCAGCAGGTTGACGTGGGCGTTTTGCCGCGCAGCGAGATCGTGCGCCACGTGATCGAGTATTCGATGTTTGCCGCGCACCGCCATGTGTTCGGCGTGCTCGCCTGGTTCTCGGTGCTGGCGGCGCTGGGCCTGGGTCCGACGGGCGCGGTGCTGTACCGGCTGGCCGAGTTCGTCTCGCGCTACTGGCATTACACGCAGCGCATGGGGGCTCAGCCTGCGAGCGCCTCGCTGCAACAGGCTTCGGCCCAGGCCTGGACGGCCATCGATTGGCTGCCGGCACGCCTGACGGCGCTGAGCTTTGCCATGGTCGGCAGCTTTGAAGAGGCCATCGAGGGCTGGCGTTTTCACGCGCAGCGTTTTCCCAATGACAACGACGGTGTGGTGCTGGCAGCCACGGCAGGGGCCATCAACGTGCGCCTGGGTGGCGAGGCCCTGAAGGCGCGCACCGAGATGCACGCCCCGCAGGGGCTGGAGATCGACATCGACGTGGGCGACAGCGACGCCACCCCGGGCCGCGAGCCCGAAGTCAGCCACCTGCGCAGCGTGGTCGGGCTGGTCTGGCGCTCGGTCGTGGTCTGGATGCTGCTGCTCGCGCTGCTCACGCTGGCACGGCTCCTGGGCTGAGCCTGCTTGCGGCCGGGCGTGTTCGCGCTCGGGGCCGCAGCCATTCCCCATATTTCATCAACGCGCCCGCTTCAGGACCAGCGCGGGCAGCGTGCAGGAAACGGCCAGCACGAAAAGGCCAATCAGCGCGGGCCTGAATGCATCCCAGCCAAAGCGGGCGCTGATTTGGTACAAAACAGCCACCGAGGCTGTGCCCACCGAAGCGCCCAGGAGCGTCACGACACGCGAAAGGGAACTGGCGTCAGGAACCTTGCGGCGCGCGATCGCATGGTAGGCATGCGACATCGCAAGCAGCGTCAGCCAACCGACTCCCGCTCCACGCAGCAGCAGCGCCATGCCGATGGCCACGGGAAATTGCAGAACCGCGGGCAGGCACAGCGCCGCCGTCCCCATTGCGGTGCCCACGATCGCCATGAGGGCCGTGTTGCCGACTCCGCAGCGCTTCGTTGCCGCCTCCAGATAAAACCGCGATATCAATGCGCCCAAACCGTGAACCCCGACGAGCAGGGCTGCGAGCATCGGGCCTTGTGCGCATGCATTCATCAGGAACAGAGGAAAAAGGAAATTCCACCGTAGAAGACAAAACTGGAAAAAAATAGCAGCCACATGGACGCATGAAACGACAGGACACGGAATAGACGGATGTCGAGAAGCGGATTTTTGCTGCGCAGGGCATGCGCAGTGAAGCAGGAAAGAAAGACCATCCCGGCAATGATTGCCCCCACGGACGCCATGCCCGATTCCCCGGTCATGGATTTTGTCTCCGCAATGCCAGAAACTCCAGCAAGCCCAAAAACCGTCAAACCAAGGGCCGGAAGCAATAAGAGAAAGCCGGGGAAATCGAATTTTTCAGCAAAACTCCCCGCATCCTTCTCCAGGAACCGAAATGCAAGACCAAGGGCGAGGCAAGCGATGGGAACGTTGACCCAGAAGATAAGCTGCCAAGGACCCCATTGCAGGAGAAAACTGCCGACGACTGGCCCGGCAATGGGGGCCAAAACCGCAGGAACTCCGGCCGTTGCCATGGCCGTTTTCAGTCTGGCATGCCCGACGCAAGCCAGCAGAATCGATTGCATCACGGGCATCAAGATGCCGGCGCCAATTCCCTGAACGATTCGAGATGCAATCAATTGGCCAACGCTGTCTGACAAACCGGCAGCAGCCGACCCGGCGGCAAAAAGCACGAGACCCCCAACCCACAACGCGCGGGGCTCCTCGTCGTTTCGTGTGGAAACCAACATGCACAATAGCCGCTGGTAGTGGACGCCAGCGGGCAGGTCGCCTCGGGCCTGTCCACAGGTCCACCAAGTTGATGTTGAACATGGGAGTGTCTGATGGGTGTTGAACTGGAAGCGCTGTTCACCAATGCGCTGGGGCTGCAAGCGCCGTGGGTTGTCGAGAACGTCAAACTCAACACCACCGACCGCC
>NZ_AFAL01000386.1 GCF_000193225.1 Verminephrobacter aporrectodeae subsp. tuberculatae At4
CGTCGCGCAGCTCGCCGGGCGCGAGGGCGTCCCGGTGGCGCAGACGCGGATCACCTGCTCGCCCTCGGTCGCCGCCATCGTGCGCCTGGTCAGGGACGGCTACGGAATCGCGGCGATCCCGGGCCTGTTCGTCAGCGACTACCTGGACCGCGGGGAATTCGTCGAGTTGGCCCCGCTCCCGCCGCTGCCCGCGATCGCCGTGACCCTGTGCCGCAACGCCCAGGCGCAGGGGCTGACCCATGCCGCGGCCCAGGTGATGCAGCGGGCCTGCACCGAGTTTGGCCAAGAGACAGCCCCGCGCTTTATCGGCGTGCTGTGTTGAGCGGGAGGGTAGGGCGGCTGCGCCCGTGCACCAGCGCGCGCCGCAGGGCAGACAGGTTCTAAAATCCCCCGATGACTCTCCACCCCCCCACGCCACGCCCCGGCGCGCAGCCACCCGCCAGCGCATCGATATTGCCCGCGAACTGCTGCTGACCCCCTTTGGTCTGGACGAAGGCCATCTGGCCCGCGCGCTGGCCGAGATCCGCGCCCACCAGGTGGACGACGCCGACCTGTACTTTCAGTACACGCGCAGCGAGGGCTGGGGCCTGGAAGAGGGAATCGTCAAGACGGGCTCTTTCAGCATCGAGCAGGGGGTGGGGGTGCGCGCGGTAAGCGGCGAGAAAACGGCGTTTGCCTATTCCGACGACATCTGCGAGGCGGCGCTGCTCGACGCCGCGCGCACCGTGCGCTCCATCTGCGCGGCAGCGCAGGCCGGCCGGGTGCGGGTGGCGCGCCCCAAGCTGGCTGCGGGCCGCAGCCTCTATCCGGGCGTCGATCCGATCGCCTCGCTCGACAGCACGGCCAAGGTGGCGCTGCTCGAGAAGCTGGAGCGGCGCGCGCGCGCCAAGGACCCGCGTGTGACGCAGGTCATGGCGGGCCTGGCCAGCGAGTACGACGTGGTGCTGGTTGCCCGGGCCGATGGCACGCTGGCCGCAGACGTGCGTCCGCTGGTGCGCCTGTCGGTGACGGTCATCGCCGAGCAGGGCGGGCGCCGCGAGCAGGGTTTTGCGGGCGGTGGCGGACGCTTCGATCTGAGCTGTTTCGACGACGCGCAGATTGACCGCTACGTCGATGATGCGGTGCAGGCCGCGCTGACGAATCTGCAGGCGCGCCCCGCCCCGGCAGGCGAGATGACCGTGGTGCTCGGCCCCGGCTGGCCTGGCATTTTGCTGCACGAGGCCATAGGCCATGGCCTGGAGGGGGATTTCAACCGCAAGGGGTCGAGCGCCTTCAGCGGTCGGGTCGGTCAGCGTGTGGCGGCCCGGGGCGTCACGGTTCTGGACGACGGCAGCATCGCCGAGCGCCGCGGCTCGCTGAATATCGACGACGAGGGCCATGCAAGCCAGAGCAATGTGCTGATCGAGGACGGCATCCTCAAGGGCTACCTCCAGGACACGCTCAACGCCCGCCTCATGGGCGTGGCGCCCACGGGCAACGGCCGGCGCGAAAGCTACGCGCACATCCCCATGCCGCGCATGACCAACACCTATATGCGCGGGGGCGACAGAGACCCGGCGGAGATCATCGCCAGCATCAAAAAGGGGCTGTACGCGAGCAACTTCGGCGGCGGGCAGGTCGACATCACCTCAGGCAAGTTCGTGTTCTCGGCGAGCGAGGCCTATTGGGTGGAGAACGGCAAGATCGAGTACCCCGTGAAGGGTGCGAGCATCATCGGCAGCGGGCCCGAAGCGCTCAAGAAGGTCAGCATGATCGGCAACGACATGCGCCTGGACAGCGGCGTCGGCACCTGTGGCAAGGAAGGCCAGAGCGTTCCCGTCGGTGTGGGGCAGCCCACCCTGCGCATCGAAGGCTTGACGGTGGGTGGCACGGCCTGAACTCCCCTGCACCAGACGAGACGCGCCGACAGAGCCCACCCTTCGCCCTCCACGCACACCCATGCACACTGCCATGCCAGCTTCTTTCGCTTCCCTCTCCTCGCGCGCAAGCCCCTGCGCGCTCACAAGGTCGCGGCTGACCCCCCTGTTGCTGGCCGCGGCAATGGCACTGGCCGCTGCAGCCGCCTCGCAAGACGCGCAGGCGCGCAGCAAGAGAGCGGACCCGTCCGCACCCGGCGGGCCGACCCAGGCGAAAAAGCCATCCGCGAAAATCAAACACCAGCGCAGTCCGTCCGAAGAGAGCAGCGCGCAGCGGGACCGGCGCCTCTACCGGGAATGCCAGGGGCGCCCGAACGCGGGCGCCTGCCTGGGCTATACGAAGAAACCGTGAGCCCCGCGTCCGCGGCAAGCGCTCAGAAGTGATCCCGCCCCTGCAGACGCGCGAGGATGCGCACATCGTCCCCCACGCGGTCCAGCGAATGAAAAGCCAGCGTCTGCGCCTGCGATAACGCGGCCAGGGGCGCAAGCTGCGCCATGCCAAAGCCCTCACCGACCAGCCGGGGGGCCAGGTACAGCAGCAGTTCATCCACGCATCCCGCGTGCAGCAGCGAGCCATTGAGCTGGTACCCCGCCTCGACGTGCAACTCGTTGATCTCCCGGCGTCCGAGGTCGCGCACCATGGCCACCAGGTCCACCTTGCCCCGCACGTCCGGCAGCAGGCTCACCGTCGCGCCGCGCTCCTCGAGCGCGCGCCTTTTGGCGTCAGGCGCGACGGCGGCGTAGATATGGACGGCGCGCTCGGCGCCGAAAAGAGCCGCATCGAGCGGCACCTGCAAGGCACTGTCGACCAGCACCAGCGCAGGCTGCCGATCCGTTGGCACCGCGCGCACGTCCAGCCGGGGGTCATCGGCCAGCACCGTCCCGATACCGGTCAACACCGCGCAGGCCCGGGCCCGCCAGGCATGCCCGTCGGCGCGTGCGGCAGGCCCCGTCAGCCATTGGCTGACACCGCTGTGCAGCGCCGTCACCCCGTCCAGCGACGCCGCCACCTTCATGCGCACCCAGGGCGTCTTGCGCAGCATGCGGCTGAAAAACCCCATGTTCAGCGCGCGCGCGGCCTGCGCGCCAGATCCGACCTCGACCAGCACGCCAGCGGCGCGCAAACGCGCAAACCCCTGTCCGGCGACCAAAGGGTTCGGATCGGCAATGGACGCCACGACCCGGGCGATTCCCGCGTCCACCAGCGCATCGCAGCAGGGCCCCGTGCGCCCGTGGTGCGCACAGGGCTCGAGCGTGACGTAGGCCGTTGCACCAACGACACAGTGCCCGCATTCCGCCGCATTGCGCAGGGCCATGATTTCGGCGTGCGCGCCCCCTGCACGCTGGGTCGATCCGCGCCCGAGAACAAGCCCGCCGGAATCGGCAATCACACAACCGACGCGCGGATTGGGCGACGTGCGGTACAGGCCCTCAGCGGCCAGTTCCAGCGCTTGGGCAATGCAGTCCGAGTCCGACATAGAACCAGGAAGCCTAACAAAGAAACCTGACGCCGGCGATCGGCGGTCAAACCGGGTGCATGAACGGTAGGTGCCGATTCACAGGCACAAAGTTTACAATCAATTAACCCCATCCATCACCTTGGCACAAAAAATCAACCCGTATGACAAACCGAGCCTGTCCCCCCGCCGAAACCCGGGATACCGGGCGTTCCCAAGGCGCGCGCCGAAAGGCTTTGGCCTGATCGAAGTGCTCGTGGCCATCGTCATATTGACCTTCGGACTGCTGGGCGCCGTAGGAATGCAGGCATTCTCCATCCAGGCCACCCGCGACGCACGCCTGCAGGCCCAGGCCGTTGGGCTCGCGGCGGAGCTCGCGGAAATGATGCGCAGCAACAAGGCCATCGCCGTCAAACCCAATATTGCAGATAACCCCTACTTGGTCGCGTCGACGACGATGGCGTCCCCGAACTACTGCCTCAGCGTTTCCAGCGCCGCCACGGGCTGCACATCCACAACCGACGTGGCACGCGCAGCAATGACCGACTGGCTCGCCCGCGTCGCCGCAGAATTGCCCGGCGCCAGGGTCCGCATCTGCTTTGACGACGCGCCCTATGACGCTCAGAGCGGCCTTGCTCAGTGGAACTGCTCGGCTACTGCCACGCAGGGAATTGTGTTCATCAAGATCGGCTGGACCCGAGCAAGCACCGACAAAAGTGCAACCGGCGATGCCGCCCTGGAAAGAGCCGACGTCCGCCCCTCGGTCATTTTTCCGGTCACTGGCGGGACCACCACATGACGCTGCAACCGACCTCCCTCTCCTCGGGCCATCGGCAGGCAGCGGCAGGCATGACCCTGATCGAACTGCTGGTGGCCATGGCGCTTGGCCTGTTGATCACACTGGCTGCCACTGCCGCTCTGCTGGTTGCACGCCAGGGTTTCACTGCGGTCGATGCCGGATCGCAATTGCAGGACAACGGCAGATTCCTGCGCAGCATCGTCCAGCGGCTCGTGGCGCAGGCAGGCTACAGGGACCTGCGGTTCATCTCGGAAATGGCACAAAAATCGAACGCCGGCGCACTGCTGGCGCCCGACGTCTTTGGTCTGAACAACAGTTCGCGGGCTTCGGGCAATGCATGGAATCAAGGGACTGCACGCACGGCAGGCGAAGTTGGTTATGGCAGCGACATTCTGGTGCTTCGCTACCAAAGCAGTTCCAGGACTGCCGATGCAGCGGTGTCCGACAGGACGATGATCGACTGCGCCGGCGTCGCGGCGACAGCCGCACCGACGGCAGCGGGCGACAAATTGCTGAGTATTTTTCATGTGGGGGTCGGGAGCGACGGAGAACCAGCCCTCATGTGCACCCGACTGGGTACCGGAAGTACCGCTTACGATACCCAGCCACTGCTCTCGGGGGTGGAAAACTTGCAACTGCTGTACGGAGTCGACGGTATTGCTCCGGGCAACACGGCAGTCCCTTCAGCAAGTACCGCAGACTCGGTGCCAGAGCGCTATTTGCGTGCAGACCAGTTGACGGTGTCTGGTAATGACCAAGCCACGTATGCAAACTGGCGTCGGGTGCGCAGCATCCGCGTCGGCGTCGTGCTTCGGGCCTCCCCCGGATCGGCAATCGACCAGAGCAGCCAGACCTTTTATCCGCTCGGAATTTCAAAGGGCTCGGCGGGTGGAGCCAAGGGTTCCGCCTTTGCAGACAACGCCAATGATCCAGGCACCGTATACACCCCCGTAGCCGATGGCCGTTTGCGCCAAGCGATAACTTTCACCGTGCATTTGCGCAACTCCCAGGGCGACTGATATGGCTGATATGGCGATTTATAAGCCGGGGCTGTGGCCCGCATCTTCCGCGAGCGCAAGAAAGCTCAGGTCAGAGCGCGGTTTGTCACTGATCATCGTTATGCTGATACTGATCGTGGTTTCGCTGCTGGGGATTGCCGGCGCACGGATTGCCATGATGGCGGAGCGCGGTACCCGCAATGACAGGGACCTGCAGATCGCCTGGCAAGCGGCAGAGGCGGCGCTTGTCGATGCGGAGATGGATATCGAAGGTCAGCCAGCCAGTTCCACCAACAAGAGAAACGCGGTCTTCAAGCAGGGCGACGTCGATTTGAGCCAATTCGTCTCCGGTTGCGGCTCCACGGGAACAAGCATTGGACTATGCAGTCTGAACCCCAAGGAAGAAAACCCGGCCTGGCTGGCCGTCAACTTCGAAAAAACCGGCACCGATGCAAGAACGGTGGAATTCGGAAAATTCACAGGTCGAAACTTCCCGGCGGGCGCAAGAGGCATACAGCCGGTAAAACCCCCGCGCTATGTGATTGAGCCCATTCCCGATGAAGAAAGTACAATGATCGACACCCCCGCAAAGAAAAAATTCCTGTACCGCATAACCGCCATGGGTTTTGGTCCCAAGGGCGACACACAGGTTGTGCTTCAGATGATTTACCGTAATTAAAATTTCCGAGAGGACTTCATATGCCTGCATCCACCGTGCGTAGAGACATGCCAGAGCTGCACAAGCGGCACCCGAAAAGCCTTATGGCTTGGTTGGCTTGGGCTGTTGTGCTGCCCATGTCCATTGCCGTTTCTTGGCTGGCCATCGGCAGCGAAGCGCCGCCCACGATTCAAAAGATCGCCTTGGCCAGCGCCCCCTTGTATGCCACGTCTACGGTAGACAAACCGACCATGACGCTCGCACTGTCCGTGGAATTTCCAACGGTAGGGGCTCAATACAACATCCTTGGAAGCGAAGATGATGATGATGACTCGTATACAACAGATAAAGAATACCTTGGTTATTACGATGCAGAGAGTTGCTACAAGTACATCGACGATCCGCAAGAAAGGCCCACTGCATCACAGAGCAAAGCGGATTACAAACGCTTTGACAAGGTTGGCAATGCAGATGGAAGAAAATGTACCGATGCATTCAGTGGAAATTTTTTGAACTGGGCATCCGGTTCTGCCATTGACATGCATCGATTGGCGCTTTCGGGGGGGGATCGCTATATCGACACGAAAGACTTGACCATTCTGCAACGCGCCGTATTACCGAACGGTAATCGCGATTGCATGTGGAATAACCTGGATTACTTTCCGTCAAAACAACTCAAAAAAGATGGTGGTGGTGTCGGCACCTATTTCGGTGCAGTCCCCGCAATCATGATTACGGCTGCGAATGGCAATGACATCTATGTCGCCAATATGCTCAACCGTATTTATTTCGGAAGGACCAGAGGAGGGTGGTGCAACGATACGTCGAGTTACAAACTGGGGGCAAAAACCAATACCACCCGTGTCAACACTGTCTGGAACCAGGTGATTCAGCCTCGTTCTGTTACTCAAGGTCCTTCCTGGATAGAATGCGCTAACGAAGGCGGAGTCTGCGATTTCTCTGGAAACAGGGAAGTCATGTTTGGAGTAGCAAACCAATGGTTTTCTGTCTACGCACACAATGGCGTCGACTGCACGGAAGATGTAATGGTAAAACCTGGTCCCGGGTCCGCCAACAGGCGTCCAGGGACACTCAGGAAATGCTTCATTACTCAGCACAATGGCCCCTGGGGAAGGCGCCCGGTATCTCCGGAACCAACGAACGCCATGAGTTTGAATTCCGATGGCTATTTTTACGCACGCGTGCGGGTATGCGACGTTGATTCTTCAGGCAAGCTTCAGGATTCCCGCAACTATGACTTCTGTGAAAAATATCCCAATGGAAATTACAAACCAACGGGTGTCATCCAGAAATACAGCGAAAAAATGCGCTTCGCAGCATTTGGTTATCTTCTGGATAATAATAGTCGGTATGGTGGCGTCCTGCGCGCTCCGATGAAATATGTTGGTAGCAAGACCTATGATATCAGAGGTTACGAAAATTCTGCATCCGGAAATAATCCGAATACCGAATGGAATGCCCAAACCGGCGTGTTTATCGAGAACCCCGACAGGAATAATAATTATCAAAACAGTGGAATCATCAACTATCTGAACAAGTTTGGCCGCTCCGGCATCGTACCCGGCGTGTACAAAGTTTTCGACCCTGTCGGAGAGCTTTATTACGAGGCACTGAGGTATCTTCAGGGACTTCAGCCAAGCCCCAATGCAATCAAAGAACCCATCGACTCCACAATGGCAGACGGATTCCCTTATTTCAAGAAATGGGATGACCCGTATGGCAATGGACGCACGAATGGAAGCGATTACTCGTGCGTCAAGAGCAATATCGTTGTAATTGGAGACGTTGGCACCCATGATAGCGATAGAATGCCCACCGTAGATATTCAAAACAATATTCCGGACATCCGTGAATGGCGTGATATCGTTCGGAATTTCGAGAATAAGAGAGAAACTGTCAATTATTTCGATGGACAGGGCACAAGGCAGAGAATTTCCAATCCAAACAGTGCAAATCCCAATTCACCAGGTGGTACCACGGGTTTGATCGTGGGTGCTGCGTACTGGGCCAGAACGCATGATATCCGAGGCACTGACTGGACGAACAAAGTCGATATGCAGCGTCCAGGCCTGCGGGTCAAGACATTTACCTTCGACGTGAATGAGGCTGGTCGTCAAAATAATGACGCACAACGCCGTACCAGAAATCAGTTTTTCTTGGCTGCAAAATATGGCGGATTTGAAACGGATCCTGCCAATTCCGCCGGAAAGCCCTATAACACCCAGGGCAATCCCTTCAAGGACCAGACCGGCGCTGACAACAACAAGGTCTGGGAAAAATCCAATGAACCGGGTGAGGCCGACACCTACTATTTTTTCAACACAAGCAAACCATCGCCCGCGCGGGATGTCCTCTCGGCGTTCAATGACATCTTCAGCCGGACATCGAGCAGCATGCACAGTGTGGCTGGTGGCGGTCTGAGCACGGGCAGCAAGATCACCCAGGGCACGGAGTCGTATGCGGCCAAGTTCTCCACCAGCAATTGGAGCGGTGACGTCATCGCCAAGCCGATCACCCAGGATGCGAGCCATGCGAATGCGCTCGTGCTGGCCCCCCCCCGCTGGAGTGCCGCGCATCAGTTGGACACCATGTCATCGCCGGCTGATACGCGAAAGATCTTTGTGGGTCAGTCAAGAAGCAGCACATCCAATCCCTATCCCGTGGCGACCGAATTTACGTGGGACAAAATCGACAGGGCCTTGAAAGAGCATCTGGACAAGGTGAAATCGTCGGCTGCTGCGGATGGAAAGGCCAAGGACCGACTCGCGTACCTGCGCGGTGAGCGCAGCAAAGAGGGCAACCCGTTCAGGAAGCGCGACTCCCTGCTGGGGGACATCGTGAACTCCAATGTCTCGTATTCCGGCGCGCCATCCAAGGCCTTTGGTGGTGATGGGTACGTGGCTTTTCGCAAGAAATACGACGCACGCACCCCCGCCGTGTTTGCCGGCGCCAACGATGGCATGCTCCATGCCTTCAATGCAAGAACCGGAGACGAATTGTTTGCGTACATCCCCAGTTGGCTGGGACGCAATCTGTCCGCTCTGACAGTCCCTGACTTTGTCAACAATCACCAAAACTACGTGGACGCCCCCTCGGTGGTTGCGGAAACCCAGGTAGCGAATACCGGTCAAGATACCGACTGGAAGACGGTGCTGGTCTCCGGGACGGGCGGTGGTGGCTCCGGCGTGTTTGCACTCGACGTGACGGAACCGGACAAGTTCGACGCGAGCAAAGTCATGTGGGAATTTACGCGCGCCAATGACCCGGACATTGGTCAGGTGGTGGGAACGCCAAAGGTCATGAAAATCAAGACCGGAAACGCTACGGCCACCGCCAGCGCAAGCTATCGTTGGTTTGCTGTGGTGGCTGGCGGCGTGAACAACTATGTACCCGACGGCGACGGCAAGTTCAGCAGCACGGGCAAGCCTGCGCTATTTTTGCTGGCGCTCGACAAACCGGGAATGGAAGCCTGGACGCTGGGAACAAACTATTTCAAAGTGTCGGTACCCATCGACACTGCTCCGAATGCCACCAACGCCACAGGCTTGGCGAATTTCAGCGCCTTGTACGGAACACAAGGCGAAATGACCGACATCTACATGGGTGATCTCCATGGCGCACTCTGGAGACTTCAGTTTGCGGACAAGCCGGTGGCGGACTGGAACATGGACAAACTGTCGTTCTTCAACAAGGGCACACAGGATAGTCCGACCGCGTATCCGCTGTACATCGCGCGCACTGACGACGCCACACCCCAGGTGCAACCCATTTTTGCCGCACCGACCCCCTTTGCCGGCCCCATCGTTGAAGGGAAGGGGTCGTTCTACGTGGTGTTTGGTACCGGAAAGTACATGGAACCGTCGGACAATGGTCAAACGCCCACACAGACCATCTACGCCATTTATGACAACGGCTCCACGACGGCAGACTCGACCTCCGGGGTGAGTGTGATCACGGGGCGCAAACGCCTTCAGAAAGGGGTGGTGGATGCGACGAGCAAGACCGTGGCTGTCGCGGACTTCCAGTGGGGGCGTCCCCGTGTCGATGCCGACGGGGTCAGCAGTCCACGCGCGGGTTGGTACTTTGATTTGTCCTCCGGTGAACGCGTTGACCAAGCGGCTCTGAATATGGGCGCCCTGTCGGCTACCATCCATACGAAGATACCCCCCGGTGCGGGTGCTGCATCCACCGCATCCTGTTCCGCCGGATCAGGCGGCGGAAATCAGTATTTTCTGAATATCAGCAAGGGGGCTGGAAGCTATGTGCCTTCCAATCTGGGACTGCTGGGCCCGCCGGTCCTGCAGTCCAGCGACAGTGATGTCACGGTGACGGATAGTGACAGCACGGGCCGACGCATTCGCACGACGACCTTGCATCGCTTTACGCAAATGCAGGGTGGTATCGACACCAGTGCTCCATCTGTCAAGCTCACCGAGGTGATCGGCCGGCTGAGTTGGCGAGAAATATTCAACTACCAAGAAACGAAGAAATGAATCAAAAACACCCTCTGCGGGCCACCCGAGAATCTTCTTGCGGGTTCACACTGATCGAGCTCATGATCGTGGTGGCGGTCGTCGGGATACTCGCTGCCATAGCGTATCCCGCGTACACGGACTCGGTCCTGAAAGGGCGCCGGGCCCAGGGCCGGACCGCCGTGGTACAGCTATTGCAGCAACAGGAGCGCTATATGACCCAGAGAAACTGTTATCTTGCCTTCAGCACCAACCAAACGACAGGTGCGGCCACCGCCACTGCGTCTGCTGAATGTGGAGTGAGCGCAGCGACGAGCGTGCCATTCAAAACCTTTTCCGGTGATGCATTGGCGAACTCGCACTACGTACTGAGCGCGCAAGCCTGCTCGGGGGCCAGTGCTGCGACGCCATTGTCCCTCGCTGATTGTGTGCAGGCGGTCGCGACCCCGATCCGCCCGGATCCCGCTGGCGGAGACCTGCGCATGACCAGTACCGGGGCAAAAGACTGCACGGGTACCACGTCCAGACTCTGTTGGCCATGATGCACAAACGTACCGACCCGAGCGGCCGCAATGGCGGTTTCACGCTCATCGAACTGATGATCACCATTGCGCTTGCCGCAGTGCTGATGACACTGGCTGCGCCAAGCTTTGTTCAATATCAGCGCAACTCCGAGCTGACATCGATCACCAACTCGCTCCTGACGGCCATCAATGCGGCCAAGAGCGAGGCCATGAAGACTGGTAGAAATGCCTTTGTGAGGCCGCGTGCAACGCTCTGGACAAGTGGCTGGATCGTTTATGTCGACACCAACCGTGACAATACATACACAAATGGTACGGACACCACGGTGCAGACGCAGGAAGCGATAAAAGCTTATTTCAATATCACGGGCACTGACGTTGCTGCGGGTTCGACCCCCTATATCGAATTCAACGGCTCCGGGTACACCATCGACCAGACTGGGTCGCCCGTGGCCCTGAACCTGTCGATTGCGCGAACCGACGCCGCCAACGCGTCGGAAGAAACACGGCGCATCGTCGTGGCGCGCACGGGCCGGGTGAGGGCCTGCAAACCAAGCGCGGATACGAGTTGCACCAATTCGGCTACGCAATAGGGTCCGCCGGAAAACCCGCAACCCCGGCATCGGTACGTCAATGGCTTGCCCGGCGTTTGGGCTCCTCGTCGTTTCGTGTGGAAACCAACATGCACAATAGCCGCTGGTAGTGGACGCCAGCGGACAGGTCGCCTCGGGCCTGTCCACAGGTCCACCAAGTTGATGTTGAACATGGGAGTGTCTGATGGGTGTT
>NZ_AFAL01000385.1 GCF_000193225.1 Verminephrobacter aporrectodeae subsp. tuberculatae At4
GAGCCGAACGTCGGCGTGGTGGAACTGCCCGATCCACGCCTGGCGCAGATCGCGCAGATCGTCGCTCCCGAGCGCATCGTCCCGGCGATCGTGGAATTCGTCGACATCGCGGGCCTGGTGGCCGGCGCCAGCCAGGGGGAGGGCCTGGGCAACCAGTTCCTGGCGCATATCCGCGAGACCGACGCCATCGTCAACGTCGTGCGCTGTTTCGAGGACGAGAACGTGATCCACGTGGCGGGCCGTGTGGACCCGATCTCGGACATCGAAGTCATCCAGACCGAACTCTGCCTGGCCGACCTGGGCACGGTGGAGAAGGCGCTCAACCGCCACACCAAGGCCGCCAAATCGGGCAACGACAAGGACGCCGCGAAACTGGTGGCGCTGCTCACGCGCATTCGGGCGGCGCTCGACGAGGGCCAGCCCGCGCGCTCGGTGGACACCACCCGGCAAGAGCAGGCACTGCTCAAACCGCTGTGCCTGATCACGGCCAAGCCCGCCATGTTCGTGGGCAATGTGGGCGAGGACGGTTTCGGGAACAACCCCCTGCTCGATCGCCTGGAGGAATACGCCGCGCGCCAGAACGCCCCCGTGGTCGCCATCTGCGCCAAGATGGAAGCCGAGATGGCCGAAATGAACGCTGCGGACCGCGCCCTGTTTCTGGCCGAAATGGGCCAGAGCGAACCGGGCTTGGACCGCCTCATCCGGGCCGCCTTCCGGCTGCTCGGCCTGCAAACCTACTTCACTGCAGGCGTGAAGGAGGTGCGCGCCTGGACCATCCACACGGGCGACACGGCGCCGCAGGCCGCAGGCGTGATCCATGGGGACTTCGAGCGCGGCTTCATCCGCGCGCAGACCATTGCCTTCGACGACTTCATCGCCTGCGCAGGCGAACAGGGCGCCCGGGACGCAGGCAAGATGCGCGCGGAAGGCCGGGACTATCTGGTCAAGGACGGCGACGTGTTGAATTTTCTTTTCAACGTCTGACCAACGGGGACGCCGTCCCCAGCGCCGCGGCCAGCAGCGTCCACAGTGCCTGAGCGGGTTGCCCCATCTCGGTCTCCTCGCGTCGGATCAGCCCGATGCGCCGTACCACGGCCGGCCGAACCAGCGCCCGGGTCTCCAACTCGGCGCCGCCGGCGGCCAGGGCCAAGCGCGGCAGCACCCCGATGGCCGAGCCGTTGCGTAGCAGCCCCAGCATTGAGGACAGGTGCTCCACTTCGTCAAACCACGGCAGGGCGATGCCGGCCGCCGCCAGCGCTGCATCCATCTGCTGGCGATTGGCGCTGGTCAAGTGCAGTGCCGTCGGTCGCCAGGGCGCCAGCTCCGACCAGGCCACCTGTGCTTGCGCCTGCAGAGGATGGCCCCGCCGAAAAGCAAGCACGTAGGGGTCGTCGGCCACATGCTGCGCATGCAGGCCGGCCTGCGTGTCGGCCAGGACGCTGATGCCGAACTCGGCCTCGCGCTGCTGCACTGCAGCCGTCACGCGCAGGCCCGTGTCATCGCGCAGGTGCAGCCGTACCTGCGGATACTGCCGGCGGAACGCGTCCAGCACGCGCGGCAATAGCGCGTAGGCCACGGTGGTCAGGCAGGCCACCACCACGCGGCCCGAAGCACCGCGCGCGCAGCGAGCGGCTTCTTCCATGGCCTCGTCCAGCCCTGCCAGCAAAGGGCCGACTGCGCGCACGAGCTCCAACCCCTGTGCGGAGAACGCGACACGCCGCGTGGAACGCTCCACCAGCGGGCCTCCCACCGCCACCTCCAACTGCGCGATGCGCCGGCTGAACGCCGACTGCGTGATGTGCAACTGCTGCGCGCCCCGCACGAAGCTGAGCGAGCGGTGCAGGGCGAGCAGGGCGCGCACGTCGTCGATGCGGTAATTCATGCGTGGCATACATCGATTCTTGAAAATCCGGCAATTTACCGGATGGGTCAGGGTGCGCAGAATGTGCCCCATGCCCATCATCAAGATATTCGCCACGCACCCGCCAGGCGCGCAGGTGTGCACGGCGCTCGCCGATGAGCTCGAAGCCATTTGCATCTCGGTCATGCAGGCACGCGCGGACACCGTGCAAGTGCTGCTGTCGGGCAGCACCGTGATGCTCAAGGGCGCGCCCGTGCTCGTGGAAGCGCATTACCGCGCAGGAGCGCAGCGCGACGCGGCGGCGCTGGCGCGCTTCATGGATGGCCTGGAGGGCGCGTGCCGGCGCTGGCTGGGAGAGACCCCGCGCATCCGCTGCTTCGCCGTGGAGCCGGCTGCGCTATCCGCCCGCCACTGAACCCGCGCGGCCATGAACGAACACGAACCCGTTTTGCGGCTGCGCGAGATCCGCAGCTTCTGCGTCGGCGGCTGCGTGCGCAGCGTCCACGGCCTGCCGGTGCAGCGCCGCCGCCTGGCCCTGGGCGGGCCGGTGCGCCCGGTGGACCCCAACGGCGAGCACATCACCGGCCAGATGTACGTGCAGGCGTACCTGCAGGCCGAACCACGCCACCGCCTGCCGGTGCTGCTGTGGCATGGTGGCGGCATGACCGGCGCCAACTGGGAGAGCACGCCGGACGGGCGAGCGGGCTGGCTGAGCGCCTTTCTGCATGCGGGCTTCGACGTGTACGTGAGCGATGCGGTGGAGCGTGGCCGCGCCAGCTGGTCCCCTTGGCCCGACATCTACGCCGACGCGCCGCTGTTTCGCACCTTGGGCGAAGGCTGGGAGCTGTTTCGCATCGGGCCGCCAGGCAGCTACCGCCGCGCGGCGCAGGAGCGCGTCGCGCACGCCGGGCAGCAGTTCCCGGTGGCAGCCTTCGAAGCCTTCGCCGCCCAGTGGGTACCGCGCTGGGTCGGCCATGAGCACATCACCTTGGTGGCCTACGACGCTTTGTTGCAGCATGTGGGCGAATGCATCGTCGTCGGCCACAGCCAGGGCGGCGGCTTCGCGCTGGAAGCCACGCGCCGCCGGCCGGGCCACGTGGCGGCCGTCGTGGCGCTGGAGCCCTCGGGCGCTCCCGAGGCGGCAGCGGCCGCCGGGGTCCGCCTGCCGCCGCATCTGGCGGTGTGGGGCGACTACATGGGAGCGCACGCGCTCTGGCGCCGTTACCGCGCCACGGCGGACGCCTATTTCGATGCGCTGCACGCCGCCGGCATGCAGGCCAGCGTGTGCGAGCTGCCGCGCGAAGGCATCGTCGGCAACTCGCACTTTCCGATGCTGGACCGCAATTCCGACACAGTGGCCCAGCGCGTCATCGCGTGGCTGGACCACACCGTTCGGCCTTGAAGAGGCCACTCCTGCATGCCCTGCATGTTCCCCGCGCGCTGAGCCGTCCTTCCCGAGAGACCCCCACCGATGATGATCCGTCGCCACCTCCTGCGCGCCACGTGCGCGTGCCTCGCGAACCTGGTCGCCGTCAGCAGCGCGCGGGCCGAGGCAGTCGCTTGGCCCGCGCGTCCCGTGAAGCTCATCGTGCCGTTCGGCGCCGGCAGCGGCAACGACATCGTGGCGCGGCTGCTCGCCGATCAGCTCTCGCGTGCGCTGGGCCAGCCCTTCGTGGTGCACAACCAGGTTGGCGCCAACGGCGCCATCGGCGCCGAAGCAGCGGCCCATGCGGCGCCCGACGGGTACACGCTGTTCCTGGCGACGAACACCACCCAGGCGGCGAACCCCGGCCTGATGAAGAAGCTGCGCTACGACCCGGTGAAGGAATTCGCGCCCATCAGCCGCGTCGCCAACACGCCCGCGCTGCTGGTGGTGCACCCGTCCGTGCAGGCCAGGACGGTGCCCGAGCTGATCGCGCTGGCAAAGTCCAGGCCGGGCCAGCTCAGCTACGCCTCGGGCAGCGCCGGCACGCGGGTACCCGGCGCCATGCTGACCAGCGCAGCGGGCCTGGACATGCTGCACGTACCCTACAAGACCATCCCGCAGGCCCTTGCCGACGTGGTGGCCGGTCAGGTGCACGGGATGTTCACCGACATGGCCACGGGCATCCAGCAGGTCCGGGCCGGGAAGGTCCGCGCCATCGGCATCAGCAGCCTGCGGCCCGCGCCGCTGCTGCCCGAGGTGCAGCCAATCGCCCGCACGCTGCCCGGCTTCGAGTTGCTCGCGTGGTACGCGCTGTACGCGCCGGCGGGCACGCCCCAACCCGTCATCGCCCGGCTAAACGCCGAAACCCGCACCGCCCTGAGCGACGCCGCGCTGCGCGAGCGCCTCGTCAGCCTGGGCCTGGAGCCCATCAGCAGCACGCCGCAGGAACTGGCGGCCTTTGGCCACAGTGAATTGGAAAAATGGACGCGTCTGATCAGGGAGGTTGGTATTGAGCCGGAATAGGGGAGTGCACGGAGAATGTCGAATAGCTCAAGGAACCGTATAAAATGCGGGATAATCCAAAAGTTTATTTTGATAATTCTTAATCGATTCATCAATTCGGTATTTGTAAGTGTTATTGACTTTTATGAATTCATTGAGATGCCCTGCGAAATCCATTGTGGTCAAAAATTCTCTTACAAAGGCTCTCCCTTGATCCGTTCTATAGAACGCCAATCTCTGTTCGGTCGATGCGGCTTTTAGATACTGCTGCGTAGTGACGTTTGAGCCCGATCCTTCGGGATAAGCTTGCATCAACATCCTGTCAAGATCAGTTGCCCTGGGAAGAGCAAATTCCCTCTTTTTGCTCAGCCAGGTTTTCACTGCCTCTTTTCCGAGATTTTCCGGCGCCTCAGTCAGCGCATATCCGAAGAATCCGGATTTGTCGATGTATTGGTCTTTGCTCTCGTAATTCGGCCTGACCGGGCCCTTGCTCGAATGTACTTCATCGTGCTCTGACAAATCATTGCGGCTCTTGTCTGCGTTGAAAGGGGGGCGGTAATTGCCTGCTCTGTCATCGAGTCTGAGATTTCGCATCTGTGATAACTGAGAACTGATGGGATCTACCCCTTTGGCGCCCAGAAACATTTTCCTCGTCGCCTCGTCACTTCCAAGAATCTCTTGGAATTTGGTAGTGGCAGTGTCAAGATCGCCCGCGGAGGCGATTTCTTCAGTGGTAAACCATTCTTTAAAGAGCTTTTTTGCGACAATTGCTCGCGCACCCACGTCGTTCCCGTATGCAATCGCGTCAAACTGGTTTTTCTTTGCCAACCTGCTAAGAGCAACCCCTCCACCAACTGAAACACCCGGAGCAACTGGAGCAGCAATGTTGAATGCGGCCCGGTTTTTTTGTTCTGTTTGAATACCTCTTTCTATGTATGCGGAGAATTTTCGACCTTTTTCCCCTTGACTGTATTGCTGAAATTTGGACTGCTCAGAGCGACTTTCGTACTCCAAGCCACCAGTAAACAAAGAGCGCGCTGTTTTGCTGGCTATCTCCTTGGAACCATCCGAACGGTCGGGGAGAGGGGTATGAGTTGTTACAGCTAACTTTTTTATTATGGTTGTACCTGTTTGACCCGGATCGGTGTAATCCAGGGGAGTCTTGGTGACTTGCGACGAAAATTGAAATTCTTTTCCAATAATATTTTTACCATTTCCAAACAACGGGAAAAAATTATCGCCAACCACCGGAGTTGTCGTCATTGAGAGCCCGAAAGTATTCGCCGTGCGCAATCCACCACTACCGGAAAATACGTCGGTTCGACTTATCAGTCCATTTTTGCTGTTATCAGCTCCCCTGGTAAAACGGGAATGACTGACCAAAGAGGTTCTATGAAAGGGAAGTCTTTCAGCGTCCAGCTCGGCGTAGATTTTATTTACTGTTTCCTCATGCGACAGTTTCGTCGCATCAGAAATCGGTCTAGCCATGTTTTCTGCCGGGTTTTGATGCCCTTCCATCTGATCAGGCGTCAAGACGACTCTGAGAGGAGCTTCGGGATCGAAACGCTTGTCTTTTTCGTACCGCGTCTGAACCTTCAGTGCCCCGGCAAACGATGAATACGCTTCTTCAATAGTTGCAGCGGCAATTTGAAAGTCTTTATCCATTTTGCTGTGTTTGATGCGACGGTTGCTACCGTTCATGCTCAACAAATCTGTATCTATGAGTGAAAGAGTGAAGCCATATTTGTTGAGCACTCCGATTGAATCTCTGACGATTTTCAATTGGGCGCGTTTCAATTTTCGATCATTTTGTACGGCAAAATTGTTGATCGAATTTACTGCATTGGCAAATTCTTCGTGTATTGCAACTACTCTATCTCCGGCATCACCACGCAATGAAAGGGGACTGGTATCATTTTTCTCGAGCCCCGCCATCGTATTAAGGAAACGGTCAACAGGAACTCCAAGAGCATCTGCAATGGGCCTTCCAACAGCATACAATAGAGGCTTGCTATCGGCGAAGTATCTTGAGACGTATTTTGCAGATTGATCAATGCTCCCGGTAAGACTTGGATCAAAGGCATTGTGTGGCAGTTTGGGTGACTCTGTGGTTCTATGGGTCCGCGTAAAAGTTTGCATGACGTTGATATCCCCGCCAGCCGACAAAGTTGGAATGAGCGGTTTTCCTGACAGTTGAGCCGAGAATTTCCAATAGGCACTTTTTGCATTTTGATCCCGCGTAATCCACGATGGCTTGGGAAGAATTTTTGGAAAAAGCGCCATACTTTCCGGTTTGGTTTTGTCTGCGTCTGGTATGAACTGCAAAGCAAGAGGCTTTTCTACTCCATACAAACTACTGGAGACTGTTCCGCCTAATCCTGCATCTTCATAAGCTTTCAAAATCTTTGGTTCGTTTTTATAGCCGCGCTGAATGCGACGTTGCGTCACCCCTGCCAAGTCACCTGTATCCAATTGACTTCGTGGCAAGAGTTTATCTGAAATTGAACTGTCTTTTGTCAACTTGGAGGAAGCTGACTCTGTGATGGATGGTTCAAGCATATTCATCAACAGCAGCATACCATGCGCATCCGCAGGGGTGGATGCACTAGCCGAATACTGACCAATATTACGCGATATCCCGCCTTCAATGCGCCCAGATACCGAGGCGAAAAGAGAAATATCAGCCGATTTAAGATCATCAGCTGTTTGGTGACGACTGGATGGAGAAATCAAAGCGTTTTTCTCCAGGCCCACATTGGCCTGGACCCCGAGACTCAGATTGCCTTCGATTTGACCCGTTTTTGCTACAAGAAAGTTTCCATCATTGCTTCGGGAAATTTCGGTGGTTTTCTTGTAATTTCCGCTTAGCTTCAGATCAATTGAAGAACCAAACACTCCGGAGGGACCCGGTTGATCGATTGCTGATGCCCCGACGGATGTACTTGGACTTCCAGTGTATCCGCCCCTTCCAAGCATATGGACTTCTACTCCAGTGGTTTCACTTATGCCCTCCCCTGGGGCGATCAATTTATTGTTTTTGAAATTTGCAGAGAAATTTTCCAGAATTTTCGATTTCTCTCTGCTTATCCTTGCAAGTTGATTGTTGGTGTTGCTGTTTTGATAGGCCAATTTTTCAGCCCTCCTGATATTTTCTAATTTTTCTACCGTCTTTTTTCTGTCGGCAGAGGATCCACCCAAGGTGAGATTTTTGCTCCACCGAGCGCCCGATTCGAGGGCGGCGTGCCCATTCGCGATGATTTTGGTCGCATCGACCTTTGCATCTTGAATCAGTTCAGTGCGGTTTTCTTCGCTTTGGGCATCATCCAATTTTTTCCCAAGATCATTTCTTAACGCGTTAATTTTTCTATCGTTTTATTGGCACGATCATCAAAAGACCCTCCTATTTTGGAAGTCAATGAATTCATCTTGACTCCGCTGGATTGCAATTTTTGCGCAACTTCCGTGAATGATCCGATATTTTTCCTATATAAGCATCAAGATCATCGCGATTCTGATTTGCGACAGGATTGGCGATACTGGGGTTCTCTGCGATTCCGGTCGATGCTGCTGATGTGGATGCCAAATCCGTATCAATATCTGCATGCCTTGCCGGGCTGAGCAGGGTCGCTGGTGCTTGCCCTTCAAGAGTATCCGCTGCGGTATGTTCCGCAGGAGTCTTGTGCTCCAGAGATTCTCTCGGGCGTGGATCCTCGCGAGCATCCATCCGCGGCAGTGTCTCGTGGATTTTTTCCGGATGCTGTTGCGTATGGGCTTGCTCGTTGTTCTGGTCCGCCTGTCGGAGACGGTTGAAGCTCCCATCATCTTTCCGATCTGCAATAGGACTGGAGGAACTGGATTCCTCTGCGAGTCTGGCCGACGCCGGTTTGGACGCCAAGTTCGTGCCAGTATCTGCATGCCTTTCTTCTGCCGGATTGAGCAAGGTCGCTGGTGTTTTTCCTTCAAGAGCATGCGCTGCGCTGCGTCCCGCAGGAGTCTTGTCCGTCCGAGACGCACGGGGAGCCTCCCGAGCATCCACCCCCGGTGATGTCGTGTTCGACACCGCAGTGCTTTGCAACGGCTGGGCATCGCCTCCCCGCGTTCCGACCAATTCAACCGCTACCGGCTTGGTTGGACTCAAAAGATAGCCGATTCTACCATCCTTCAGAATTTTCGGTGGATTGAACCACTTGGACCGTGGTTTTGCTCGCTCTGTATCGGGAGCATTCTTGCGGTCGTTCTTCGCAACGTTCGAGGAGTGTGAGTCATCCCGAGGGGGAGTGGAAGATGAATCTGCGCCAGCACCTTCTTTTTTGTTATCTTTTTGGGTGGGCAAATTGCCAGGAAGGGAACTGGAAGATGAATCTGCGCCAGCACCTTCTTTTTTATTATCTTTCTGGGTGGGCAAATTGCCAGGAGGGGGATTGGAAGATGAATCTGCACCAGCGTTTTCTTTTTGATTATCTTTTGGGAGGTGCGAATTGCCAGAAGGGGGAGTGGAAGATGAGTCTGCACCAGCCCCTTCTTTTTTATTATTTTTTGGAAAATGCGAGTTACCACGAGGGGAACTGGAGGATGAGTCTGCGCCAGCACCTTTCTTTTTATTGCCATCGAGTCTGATTTCTGGCGCATAAGCCACAATCCCGAAGCTGTCACTTGTGCTTTGCACCGTCGTCTTTTCCATTTTCCCGCCTGCCGTCGCGTGCAGGTCATTGCTACCCACAAGCTGTACGTTCTCAAGACTCGCATTCTTGCCTGCCGCGAGGGTGACCTTGCCTGTGCTGAGGATCTCTGTTCCCGTGACGGTGTCGCTGCTCGTTTTCTCCAGGTTCAGTGCGGCATTGGGGGCGCCTGTCTCGGAATAATTCTTGGAGAGCCCTGCGTTCCTGCTTGCGCCCGGGTTTTTTCCTTTGGAAGCAGAAATCCCGACACTGGCGGACACCGACAGGCTTTCTTGCCGATCATGAGCGGCCTTGAAGGTCAGATTACCTGCGGATGCGATGGTCACGTCGTTCTTCCCGGCGTCGAACGTGACACCGGTAAAGGAGGCATCCTGCCCACTTTGAATGGTGATAGGACCGGCTCCACTCTTGATGCTGCCACCCAGCTCTTGCACACGGCTGCTTTGCGCCACTTGGACTTGCACCCCCAGATTGCCCCCGCCACCCTGCGCGGACACGGAGATGCCTGCATCCACGCCAACGCTGCGCATCTTGGATTCCTGATAATTGGTGGCCGCGTCGAACGAGGTCTTGCCCCCTGCGACCAAGTCAACTTTCCCTCCCGCGTCCAGTTTGGAGCCTTCATAGCGCGCATCGCCTTTCGTGCGAATCGAAAGATTCTCGCCCGCCCGAATCACACCGGCCACTGCTTGGCTGCTCGATTCACGCTGCTCGGAGCCATGGTAGGACGCGTTGATGTTCGCAGCAGGCCCCACGACACTGATGTCTACGGTTCCGCCAGCATTCGTGCTGGTCTCGCTGGATGTGGAGGTATTGCGCGCCGCCCGATAGTCCAGAGAGCCGGCTTCGAGGCTCACGCTCTTCTTGGCATCGATTGTGCTCCCCTCCAGTTCCGTCTTGTTCCTGGATGAACTGCGCACACTACCGCCTACGGAAATGCTCGACACAACGGCCTGGCTGCTGCTGGATCGGGACGAGGCATCCTCGTGCTTATGGGACGCCGTCACTCCGGCGGCTACGCTGGAGCCTTTCTCGCTTGCCATCAGACCGGCAGAGACGTTGGCCGTTGCTTCCGCATACAGACCGATCTTGGTTGTATCGCTAGCACTGTTGGATGCACTGTACGTGGTATTTGCAGCCGCCAAGCTCCTGATCGTCTTGGCCGACTGCGTCAAATCTCCGCCGGCCTCAATCCCGGTGCCGACGTCGGTAATGCTTTCTCGCGCCGTCCGCTTGATGTTTCTGCCCGCCGTGATGCCCGAGATGACCGCGAAGGTCGCACCTTCGACGCTATCGCTGCGGGTGTTGGTCGCCTGAATGCCCATTTCGGCGCGTGCCTGCGCATGAGCGGTGGCACTGGCTTGCACACCCAGCCCGACCCCCGCGCCCGCATCGCCCCCCGCGCTGGCGGTTCCGGTTGCGTAGAATCCTGCTGTCGTCTCGCTGCTGCTCGATCGCTTTTCGTGCACGTCGTTGACGGCCTTGAACTCCATCTTGGCCGCATGGAGATCAACGTCGCGGTCGGCAAACAAGTTTCCACCTTCCAATACCAGATTCTTCTTGGCCTTGATGCTGAGGTCTTGACCTGCCGTGATGGACGAGCCCTGATGTGTCGTATCCAATGTTGCATCTGTTTTGGTGCTGTACTGCATCACGTCAATGCGATTTTCAGAGCTTGCGGAGACCTGTCCAGATAATCCAATCTTGGCGTTCGGATTGGTATTGTGGGCAGCGCTACCACTGGCTTCGGCACTGGCTTGTGCCTGTGCCGTGTTCTTCGAACTGGCCATCAACCCGATCGACAGGCTCTCATGCTGTGTCGTCGACGTTTTCCTGTCTTCTGCCGCAAGAAGATTGACGTTCTGCGCATTGATCTTGGCGTCACCAGCGGCCACCACGTGCGAGCCTTGCAAGTTAATGTCCCGCGATGCATCGACCGTCAGATCGCTGCCGAACCGGATGATCGATCCAACATGCTGCAAGTCGGTGGTCTGGGTTTGCGTTTTGGTCTTGGCATACAAGGCCAAACCGGCAGATCCCGATGCATTTGCGCTGGCCTCCATGTTGACCGACTCGGGCACCTTGTCATCGACGGCCACACCCAAGGCAGTGCGCGGAGCAGCACCGGCGGTATCGGCCGAACCCGCGGCAGTGGGCGCGGCAGCACCGGTGGTATTGATCGAACCAGCGGCAGTGGGCGCAGGAGCTCCGGCGTTGGGGGTGCTCACCTGCGCATCTCCCGATGCGCTCACTTGCAGAATGCCGGTGCGTTCTATCACGGTGCGTGTCTCTTCATAGTTACGCCCCGCCAGCACGTTCACGTTCTTGCCTGCCTTGATCTGACCATGGCCCTTGACATCGACACGTGAACCTTGGACCGTGACATCGTTCTTGGCTGTCAGATTCGCATTGCCCCCCACTTCGAACTGACTGCCGACATTGCGGACCAAGGTCGAGTCCGTGGTCGTGGTCGTGGTGCCGAACAGAGAATTATTCATGCCGAAACCAGATTCCCGGGTTTCGCTGTGCGAGAGGATGCTGTTTTCCCGTGCGACGATCTGGATGTCGTTCGCGGCATCCAGCTGGGCATTGCCCGTCACCTTGACGTCGGTGCCTGCGAACGTGATGTTTTTTCCGCTGGTGGCATTGAGATTGCCGCCGATTTTCAATCCCGATTTCACCTGTTCGATGGTCGTGGTGGTAATCGTTGCCAAGCTGGATTGGGTCTGTCCCTGCTTTGAGTCGTTGTTGGTCGATTCGATCGGCGCCGCTTGGTTGTTGAGCTGGCCCACGGCGGTTGGCGGGCCGTCTTCGATACGTCCATGCCGGGTGTCGATGCGCTTGTCCTGAATCGTGTCGAAATGGATGTCGCCACCGGCTCTGAGGCTGGCGTCTCCGCCTGCGGTGATGTTGGCGCCGGTGTTTGCGATGTTCTGCGCCGCGTCGAGCGACAAAGTGCCGGTCGATGCTATCGACGCCGTCTTGCCGAAATCGGTCTCGTAGCGTGTATCGCTGCCCGATCCGTTCGCCGTCGTTTGGTTGACGATGCTGCCCTGCGTGGAATGGATTGCTACGTTTCCACCCTGGATCGTGCCCGAGGTGTTGCGCACGTCACCCGCCGATACCACGTTGAGTGACTGCGTGCCGGTGATCGTGCCGCCGGTGTTGGTCAGCGAAGCAAGGCTGAGGTCGGCCATTTCTGCCGTGATGACGGCGCCTTGCGTAATGTTCGCCTTTGTTTGCGGTGACAGATAGACCACGGGGGCCAGCACGACTTGGCCGTTGATTTCTGTCTGCACCATCCACACGATATCGTGCGTGAGCTTCGACTGCTGTTCTGGCGTCAGCGCCTGCCCGTAGACCAGCCCGAGCGCCTCGCTCTCGCCGGCGGCCGAGTCCATCAGGCCCTGCACCTGCGCGCTCGCGTTCTGCGCACTCGCCAGCAACGCGTTGCCGGTCTGTGCGATCAGTTGCTGTTTGATCAGATAGGCCTCGTAGTTGGCGTCGCCCAGGCGGCGCACCAATTCATCGGCGTTGTAGCCCAATCGGCGGGCTAGGTAGTCCGAACCTGGCGTCGGCGAGCCGATCTGGTAGAGCGGGTTGCTTTCGACAAAATACTGCGCATCCGGCTGCTTCGCGATAACGTACAGACCATTTGGATTGGTCGGCAATGGGTTGTTGCTGCCGCCGAACGAGGTGCCTTCGATGCCGTTGGTCGTGTTCACATTGACGAACGAGGTCGCGGGCTGACCGCTGAGCGTATTCACGGGTGTGACGTGGATGCGGTCGGCGCCGGTGGTGCCGCTGGCCGCCGGATTGAGCACGCCCTTGTTCGCATCGCCGCCTTCGCGCGGCCTGACGGTGGCATGCTTCGGGCCGCCCTTTTTGATTAATTCCACCGGGGCGGTCGAGCCGTTGTTGCTCAGCGCGAAATGGCTGCCCGACAACTGGCGTGCGTAGACGCCGGCACCGATATTGCTGAGCTCGGTGACATCATGGGTTTCCGAATTTTCTTCGACACGCCGCGTGTAATAGGTCAAATTGCCTAGTGCGATGTAGCGGGTGTGCTCGGTCCAGGTGCGCGTGTAGGCGGTGCGTTGCAGCGCCAGATCATCGTTGACGAAGGTCGCGTTGGCCCCTGTGCCGTTTAAGGCCACGGTGTCGCCCGAGATCACGCCGCCCAAGTTTTTGCCGGTGTTGAAATTCAGGCTGACCGTGCGCGCGCCAGTAATTTGGGGCTTGATCGTGGGCGTGCCGCCCGAGTAGATCTGATCCTTGTGCCAAGTCTGCGCGTAGTACCAATATTCGGAGAGGTCCGGGAAGCTGTCGTAGTAGCCCGCTGGATTGTGGCTCGTCTCCTTCGTGATCGCGGCCGAGTTCTCGCCATATACGCGGGTATCGCCACCGGGCACTTCGTTGAGCAGGGTACGCGCAGTCAGCGCAATCGAGCCGTTGCTGTCGATGGTGCTGTTGTTGACCAGGGTGTTCGCGCCCAGGGAGATGGACGTGCCAGCGCTGATCCTGCCTTGGTAGGCGGTCAGCGTGGCGGCGTTGGTCAGCGTGCCCGAATCGGCCGAGGCCGTGAGCGCGTTGCCGGCGTAGAGCGTGCCCTGATTCAGCAGCTTGCCGGTGGTGGCGGTGACGCTCAGGTCATGCAGCGCCGAGATGCCGCCGGACAGCCCGTTGGTCACCGAGGGGGCGCTCACCGTCAGGTCGTTTCCCGAGAACAGCAGGCCGTTGTTGCTCAGCGCTTTCGCGGTCGTGATGCGTGTCTGCCAGGGCGGCGAACCGGCCGACGCGTTCTGCTCTTTCGAGCCCAGAACCTTTGCGTTGGCGCCGGCGAGCGACAGCGTGTCCAGCGACAGCTCCATGTCCCGGTCGGACGACAGGGTGGCGCCGTCGGCCAGGGAGACGGTCCCGAGTGCGGCCGAGAACTGCTGGCCGACGACGGTGCCCGTCGCGCCGACGTTCAGCGTGCTGCCGCCGGTGCCGTTGAGCGTGAGCATGCCGCTGCGGCTCTGCAGGAGTCCGTTGACCGCAGCGGTGTAGCTGGTGTTGGCGACGCGGCTTTGCACCGTGAGCTTGCGCTCGGCAATGATGGTGCCGTTGCTGCTCAGGCCACCGCTGCCCACGCCAAGCGCCATGGCGCCCGCCGACTGGATGGTGCCGGCATTGCGTATCTCGTTGGCGGACACCGCGCCGGCGCCAACGGACGCGGTGGCCACGTCGATCGTGCCGCCCGTGCGGTTGTGCAGCGAGCCGGTCGTCGACACCTTGCTGTCGCTGCGCGTGCCGCCCTGGATCGTGCCCGCGTTGTCCATGCTGAGCACGTCGATGTCCAGGCCATCGCCGAGCATTTTGCTGTTCTTGCCGTTGCTCAGCGCCGCGCCCGTGCCTTTCACCGTCAGTTGCCGGCCTGCCTGCACCACGGCGGTGGCACCGGTGTTGTCCAAGCCGGTCGTGGTGTTCGCCGTGAGCCTGCCGGCGGTGATCAGCTTGCCGCTGTTGCTCAGTTGGTCGGCATCCAGGTCCCCGTCGCCCGCACCCTGCAGCACGCCGCTGTTGCTCAGCCTGCCGCGCACGTGCACACGGTCAACGGCGTTTGGCTGCTGCGATAGCAGCCAAGTCCCCGCGTTGTCGAAGCGACCGGACGTGACGGTGCTGCCGGTATTCGCCTGCACGTGGCCGGTGGCGGCGTTGCTCACGCTCAGCGCCTGGAGTTCGACGTTCTGCTCGGCCTGCAGCGTGCCGCTGTTCGTCATCGCTTGCGCGCCGCCGCCGTTGCGGTCGGCGATGTCGATGTGCGCACTGGCGCGCACGGTGCCGGTGTTGGCCAGGGTGCCGTTCACACGCAGCATGGCCGTGCCGGCGCTGGCGTCGATCGCGCCCGCGTTGCGCATGCTGCGGCCCGCGCGGACGAGCACGCTGCGGCCCGTGAGGGTCGCACCCGCTGCGTTGTCCACACGACCGCCGCCCGCCACGGAAAGCGCACGGCCGGCTTGCAGGGTGCCGGCGGCCGTGTTGGAGAGATCGTCGGCGGTGCTGACGCCGAGTTCGCCCGCGCTCAGCACCGCGCCGCCGTTGACCAGGTTCGCGGCGCTGACGACGAGCTTCCCTGCGCCCTGTAGCGTGCCGCTGTTCGTGGCCTTGCCCGACACGGTGAGTTGGTCATTCGCGTCGGTCGCCTGCGACAGCAGCCACACGCCCGCGTTGTCGAACGACCCCAGTGCGGCCGTGCTGCCCCGACTCGCCTGCGTCCGGCCGTGGGCGGTGTTCGCGAAGAGCGATGCTTTCAGCGTGAGCGCGCGCTCGGCCAGGAGATTGCCGCTGTTGGTCACGGTCTGCGTGGCCGCGCCCGAGCGGTCTGCGATGTCGATGTCGCCGCGCGCGTGCAATTGCCCGCTGTTCTCGACCGTACCGTTCACGCGCAGCGTGGCGTTGCCGCTGTCGGCCGTGGCGATGCCCGCGTTGAGCAAGCCGTCTGCGGCCGTGAGGTTCAGGCTCGCGCCCTGGAGCACGCCGGAGGCGGCGTTCGACACCGCGCCGGCGCTGACGACGCTCAGCGCGCCACCGGCCTGCGTCTTGCCGCTGTTGAGCACGCTGCCTGCGGTCACGAGCACCGAGCCTGCGCCCTGCAGCGTGCCGCTGCTGCTGTTGTTCACGCTGCCCGCGCGCACGACCACCGAACCCGCGCCCTGCAAGGTGCCGCTGTTGACGAGCGTGCGGCCCACCGTGAGCGCATCCTGCGCACCGGCCTGCTGCGACAGCAGCCAGGCGCCCGCATTGTCGACGTGGGCGGCATTCACCGTGCTGCCGGTCTGCGCCTGGATGCGCGCGCGCGCCGTGTTGCTCACGTCGGCGGCCCTCAGCGCCAGCGCGCCGTCGGTCAGGAGCGTACCGCTGTTCGCGAGCGTGGCGCTCGCGCCGCCCGAGCGGTCTGCGACGTCGAGGTCTTGCGCGGCATGAATTTGGCCGCTGTTGTCGATGCTGCCGTCGGCACGCAGAGTGAGCTTCCCCTTGTCGGCCGTCATGGTGCCCGCGTTGGAGATGCCATTGCCCGCCGAGAGCGATACGTTCCCGCCGCGCGACTTCAGGACTGCGTCGGACGCCGCACGGATGCCTCCGGTGGACGAGAGCGTCATGCTGCCGGCCGACTGCAGTTCGGCCAAGCCCAGCGCCAAGTCGCCCTGGTCGGTGCTGGCGGTCAGCGTGCCCTCTCTGCTGTATAGCTTGGTGGCGGCGGTGCTCACGAGGTGGCCAAAGGCGCCATTCCAGGCGCCGCCCGCGCCCCATTGCGTAGCGCCGAGCGATGCGCTGTTGCCCACGGCCAGTGTCAGCGCGCCGCCCGCGTGGCGCAGATTGTTGTTCGCAATGCCCGAGGCGCTCGCGCTGTCGATCAGGCTGGCCGTGCGTACCGACAGATCGCTGCCCGCGATCAGTGCACTGCCCGTGATGGAGGTGCCGCCGGCCGCATCGAGCACGGTCTTACCGGTGGACGTGAGACTGGCGTCAGTCAGCGCGAGCGCATTCGCTTCGGCACTGGTGGTGCTCACGGTCACGTCGCTCAGAGCCGTGACGCGGGTCTGCAACTCGACTCTGCCCGCAGCCGTCAGCGTAAAGTCGCCCGCGCTGGCCGCAGCATCACCCAGCAAGCGCACGCCCACGCCGGCCTCGGTCGAGGTCAGGCGGATGCGGTTGGCGTACATGCCGCCGAGTACCGAACTGTCTACCGAATACACCGGTGCGGCGCCGGTGTGCGTGGCAGGGCCTGTGACGGCGCGCGTGTCGTAGCTCCAGCGGTTGGCGCCGACGGCGACGCCCACGTCCTGCCCGTGGATGGACGCCTCCAGCCGCAGCGAGCGCGTCACGAGGTCGAGCACCTGTTGCGCCGTGGCGTTCAGACCGGTGCCGGTGATGAGGATGTCGCCTTGGCCCGTGCTGAAGTGGTCCAGGCCGCCGGTGGGGGCCAGGAACGGATTTCCGGTGCTCAGCGTGACGCGGTCGGTGTTGATGAAACCACAGCCGCTGCAGCTAATGCCGTAAGGGTTGGCGAGCACCACGTCGGCCCTGCCGCCCAGCACCTCGGTGAACCCGGCGAGGGCACTGCGGTTGTTTGAAATCACCTCGTTGAGGATGACTCGCGCCGTGTGGGCCTGGTTGAGGTTGGCCGTGACCTGCCCCGCCAACTGCGACGGGTAGACGATCTGCGCACTCGTCGTGTTGTTCAGCACCAGGCCGATCGGGTGCACGTTGAAGCTTTGGTAGCGATTGTGCGAGAGCCCGGCCGTGTTCGCCGCATTCGTGTTGACCACGGTGACGCCATTCGGCGCCACATAGGCGTTCAACGGGCTACCGGGCGCGACCACCACGGACGCGACCTGGGCGAGCGTGCCCAGTGGAATCAGCGCGAGTGCGCCGAAGGCCCGGATGCCGCGACGGCGCACCCTGGCCCTGCGGCCCTTGCCATGTCCGCGCGCGGTTTCTGCCACGGCCATCCAGGTGGCCGATGCCGAATTCCAGATGACCCGATAGATGTGGTTCATGGCAAGGTCCTCAAAGGGAAGCGGACAGGCGGAAGTTGTACCGGGTGCCTTCCCGTTTCAGCGCAGAGGGCATATGGACGGCGCGTGCTCGAAGACGTCGAGATTCAGGGTCTTCCACTGAAGCGCGGTGCCCAGCGTGGCGCCCGACAGCGAACCCGAGGGGACACCGGCGGCGCGGTTGCTCACGCGGCCCGCGTCCAGGCCCGCGTAGGCGCGGACCGACAGCGGCGCGCCCTGGATCGTCGCCACCGTCCCGGGCATGGAAAGTTCGTTGCGCAGGTAGAAACCGTTGTCGCCGCTGAGTACGCTGTCGAGGAAACCGCGCACCGAAGAATTCCCGCCGATCAGAATCTGCTGCGCGCCATAGAGCGTGTCATAGGCATGCTGGCCGCTGAATTGGCTGGACCACTGAAAGACACGACCGGCGATGTCCAAGCCGCGCGAGAAGCCGAGATCGAGCGCCAACTTGCGAAACTGTGCGTGTGGCAGGTCATCGGGCCGATCGTCGGCGTCGCGCAGCGCGCCGAAGTTCGTCAGACCCTCTACATAGCTGAATCGGGCATTCAGGATGCCGCCGCCGACCTGGGTGAAGGCGCTGGCCGCCCAGTCGAGCGTACTCAGGGTGCGGCTGCTGACTTGCAGATACTCGCCGCCGAGCCAGTTGCGCGTGGATTGCGTGCCGAGCCGGGCGGACAGCGAGATGCGGCTCGCCTGGTCGCGGTACACCACCCGGTCGGCCGTCAGGCTCTTGCTGATGGTGCGACCTTCCGAGACAAGGCTCAGCCCGCTCGGCGGGTGCAGCACGTTGGTATAGCCGCTCTGGCTGGTGTCGAGACTGAAGGTGTTGTAGCCAAAGGGCAATACGGCGCGCAGACCGATCGAGTCGGAGTTGTGCTCCCGTCGCTTCGGCAGCACCGATTGGCGTTTGGTGATCGAGAGCAATTCATTCAGACCCAGCACGCTGTCAAAGGAGACCGTGGCCGAGGCGGGAAAGACACCGGTGGCCCGCGTGCCCGAATTGTCGAGCGAGACATAAGCGTGTACCGGAAAAGCAGCCGGGTTCTCGACCCCCACCACGGTCTGACCGGGTTCGCTGCCGGGGCGCAGATCAAGCTTGGCGTTGTTGGTGGTCAGACTATTGATCTGGTTGATGCCTTGCTCAAGGTCGCGCAGATTGAGCAGGTCACCAGGATTGACCGGAAAGGCACCGCGAATCCATTGGGCGCTGTCTCTGCCGCCAATCAGTTCGAAGCGCTCAATCCGGCCTTCGACCACCGTCACTTCGAGTATGCCGCTGCGCAGATCCTGTGCGGGCAGGTAGGCGCGGGTAGTGATGTATCCACGGTCGATGTAGCTCTTGGTCACTGCGGCCAAGATGCCCTCGAGTTCGGGTCCGCCCAGGCAACGACCGGCATTGCCGTTCTCAATATCGTGCTTGAGATCGCTTGGAAGGTGTTGCGTGTCGCCGCCAAAGCGAATCTCGCGAATCTCCCGGCACGGTGCACCGAGCTCAGGCACCGATACCTGCGGCTTCAGATCCTGCAGGTCGGTGCCACCGGGGGGGGCCGTGCCCGCATGGTCCGGTCCTGTTCCTCGCGCAGTTGGTCTTGCTGCTGGCGCTCAATAATCTGGTTTTGGCGGTCGATAGCCGGGGGGGAGTTTGCGCCCGTGCATGCGTTGCGAATCCGAAGATTACACCGATCAAGATTACCAAGAACGAGATCAAGATAAATCCTTATATGGAGTGTCGTTGTCCGCGCAAGCATCATGGCCCTGATGGTGCGAGCACGTGACTTTCGGGGCCGTTGTGCTGTTGGGCGGAAACATCAGGTCCTCAAACAAGGTGTCCATGTGTCCGCTCGATCCGGGTTTCGTGGGGGGCTGACCATGTCAAAAGACGCGCAATATTCGTGCCGACATATCTTCACAGGCTCTGAGTAGTTAGGCTCTGAGTAGTTACCCGCAGGCAATGGGGCGATCCGCAGGCCCCCGCAGCCGCGCCGGATGCGGTATTGGCGCTCTTGTTTTGGTGGGTACGATAACCACTGCGAACGGCAAGCAAATCATCAAGATGCTCGAAGCCGAAGGATGGGTGCTGGCGCGGGTCAAGGGCTCGCACCACCCGTTCAGGCACTCCGACGGCGACGTCCCGAAGGGAACGCTGAACAGCATCCGCAAGCAAGCGGGCTGGAAATAAACAGGAGTCACAGCATGCGATACCCCATAGTTCTCCACAGCGATGACGGTGCCCGTTGGGGAGTGACCGTGCCGGATCTTCCCGGCTGCTTCTCTGCGGGCGACAGCGTGGACGAGGCCTTGGAGCGTGTCGTCGAGGCCATCGGCCTGCACCTTGAAGGCGTCATCGAGGATGGGGGGGAGGTGCCCGTCCCGCGCCCTGTCAGCGAGCACTTCGCGAATCCGGACTTTGACGGCGGCACCTGGACGCTCGCAGAGGTCAACACCGGCAAGTTCGATGGGCGGGCCGAAGAAATCAACATCACCATCCCGCGCCGGGTGCTCGCGCGGGTGGATGCGTACGTCAAGGCACATGGCCTGACCCGCTCGGGCTTCCTGGTTCAGGCCGCGGAGCGGGCCATCCGTTGATCATCGGCGCCGTGTTCACAGCGCAAGCCGTGCGCACAGTGCATCCACCGCCGGAACCACCGCTTGCAGCTGTTCGAAGAACCGCTGCGTGGCCGGGCTCAGGACGCGGTCGCGCCGGTGCACCATGCCGATGCTGCGGCGCGCTCCGGGCGAGGCGATGGCGCGCGCCGACAGGCCGTCCATGTCGAGTTCGGGCAGGGCCAGGCGCGGCAGGATCGCGACGCCCAGGCCGCGCCGCGCCATGGCGGCCGCCGTCAGGATGTGCGTGACGTCGTAGCGCGGCAGCACGGCGCTGCCGGTGGCACGCCGCTGCATGGCGCGATCGAACTGCGCGCGCACACTGGAGCCGCGCGAGAGCAGGATGAGTTCATGTGCGAGCAGATCGCGCCAGAGCACGCGCCGGGCTGCCTGTAGCGCGTGGCCACGTGCGAAGACGGCGCAGAACACGTCGTCGATGACCGGCTGCGACACCAGGTCGGAGCCGGGGTCGGGCAGCGTCGCCAGCGCGCATTCAATCTGGTTGCTGCGCAGCAGCAGGAGCAATTCGTCGTTGTGCGCCTCGATCACCCGGGCCCCAAGAGCGGGGTGGACGCAGCGCAGCGCTTGCAGCGCCGGCGCCACGAGCGCGAATGCGGTGGACGGCAACGCGCCCAGGATGACGCTGCCGCGCCGCGCTGCCGACAGGTCGAGAACGCTGCGGTAGGCCTCTTCGATATCCGCCAGCGGCCGCTGCACCCGCGCAAGGAATTCCCGGCCGGCTGCCGTGAGCGCCATGCTGCGCGTTGAGCGCTCGAACAGGCGCAGACCGAGTTGGTGTTCCAGGTCCTGGATCAGGGCCGTGAAGGAGGGCTGCGTCACCCCGAGCACGCTGGCGGCGTGGGTAAACGAGCCATGCTCCGCCGCGAGCAGGAAGGCCTTTACCGGGCGGTATTTGATGTTCAGGGTCATGGGCGCTGCAAGGCCGGGAGTTTTTGCCGGGCGCAGCTTGCGCCCCCCGGGCCTCCGCGTGGGGACAGGCGCGGAACGGGCCTTGCCAAGCCCCCTCTTTGAAGCGACCCGGGTCTATCCCGCAGCCTGGGAATCGCGGATGGCCGCGGCCAGTGCAGCGATTCCGGTGGCGATCTGTTCCTGCGTGGCGGTGACGAACGACAGGCGCAGCGTGCGCGGGTCGGCGTTGCCCGCGTGGAACGCGGCGCCGGGAACGAAGGCCACGTTGCGCGCCACCGCCCGGGGCAGCAAGTCGGTGGCGTCCATGCCTTCGGGCAGGCGCAGCCACAGGAACATGCCGCCGCCGGGGCGGTTCCACTGCACGTCCAGGCCCTGCATTTCCTTGTCGAGCGCGCCCAGCATGGCGTAGCACTGCTGCTTGTACAGCGCCCGGATGGCGGGCACGTGGCGCTCCAGAAAGCCGTTCTTGAGCACCTCGGCCGCGAGGCGCTGGTTGTAGCCGGGGGTGTGCAGGTCGGCGGCCTGCTTGGCTTGCAGCAGCTTCGGGTAGATGGCCTTGGGCGCGACGATGTAGCCCAGGCGCAGTCCGGGGGCGAGCACCTTGGAGAGCGAGCCGACGTAGGCGCACCTTCGGGGTTGCGCGCGCTCAGCGGTGCTGGCGGCGGGGTGTCGAACCACAGGTCGCCGTAGGGGTTGTCTTCCACCAGCGGCAGCTTCCGCTCGGCTGCGGCCTGCACCAGCGCAGCGCGGCGCGCCTCGCTCATGGTTCGGCCCGTGGGGTTCTGGAAGTTGGGCAGCACGTACAGCAGGCGCGCCTTGTCCGCGCCGGTTCCCATCTTGGCCGCGAGCTCGTCGATGCGCACGCCCTCGTCGTCGCAGGCCAAGGCGAGCACGCTGGGTTCCATGGGGGTGAAGGCCTGCAGCGCGCCCAGGTAGGTGGGCGTTTCCACCAGCACGCGGCTGCCGGGGTCGATGAGCACCTTGGCGATCAGGTCCAGCGCCTGCTGCGAGCCGGTGGTGATGATCAGCTGGTCCGGGTCCACGTCCCAGGGCAGGAAGTCGGCAATCGTCTGGCGCAGTGGGGCAAAGCCTTCGCTGGCCGCGTACTGCAGCGCGGCGGGGCCGTCGTGCGCCAGCACGGTGGCCGATGCGGCGGCAAACGCGCTCACCGGAAAGGTCCGGGGCGAGGGCAGGCCGCCGGCCAGGCTGATGATTCCGGGCTTTTCGGTGAGCTTGAGGATGTCGCGGATGACCGAGGGGGTCATGCGCGCGGTGCGGCGCGCCAGGGTCCAATGGTCGCTTGGGTGGCTCGGGTCTATGTGTGCAAGCGCATCCGGTTTCATTTTCATTCTCCTGTGGGCGACTCCGGTCGCCCATGGTGTCAAGGCCTTGGAAAAAACGCGCTCAGCGCATGGGGACGGTGTTCAGGCGCGCCGGGATGGGGCCTGCCACGCCTCCGCAATGTAGCGTGCCGGCCGGTACACCATCCATACAGCCTGCGGGCGCGGTGGCGAATCTGTATTGCCCGGGATGGTGCTACACCCCAGCGCGACCCACGGCAGAAACGGACGTGTCCTGGCCCAGTGGCTCAGGGGGGGGCTACCCCAGGAAATCGAATAGCGACAGCCTCTGCACCCGGGCGTAGGACTTGAGCGCCGCTTCGTACCCCGTCTGCTGGTTCTGGAAGTCCGAAATGCCCTGGACCATGTCCAGGTCCTCGGCCCGCGAGCGATCGCCTTCGAGTTGGGTGGAGCGCTTCTCCTGGTCTGCCGTGATGCGGTCCGCGCGGTTGAGCAGTTCTCCGGCGTAGCCGCGCAGCGCCTGCACCTGTTCGAGGCCGCGGTCGATGTTCGCCAGCCCCTGGCCCACGGCCTGGATGGCTGCGTTGTTGTTCGGCGCATCGCGGATGCTGCGGATGGCGCTGTCGAGCGTGCTCAGCAGGCTGGCGCTGGGTTCCACGCTGACGCTGTCGCCGGCGGCCGGTGTGCCCTCGATGTCCAGGCGCAGGCCCGGGATGCCGGTCACGGTGATGCGCACCGGCTGGTCGCGGGGAAAGTCGGGTGGCACCACGGGGGCCGATACGACGCCGGTGCGGGTGTTGGTGATGGTGTAGGTGATGCTGCTGGTTCCCGCCGTCGCGCCCGGGCGCACGGCGCCGAACGTGATGCGGTAGCCGTCGCCCGTCGCCTGGCCCGCTGCGGTGGGCTGGACCGCCGTCGTGGTCAGCCGCCGGTCCGTCGGGATGGGGCTCACCTGCGCGGTGTAGACCGCGTCGCGGCGGGGGTCGAACATGAAGGCGCCGTAGCCGTCCAGCGTGCCGGGAAGGCGCACGCCGTCGCTCGCCACCTGGCCGGGCTGGCCCTGGAAAGCGTAGTCGGGGGCGCTGCTCCGGGGGCCAGAAAAGGGCGCCGCCATGCTGCCCAGCGCGGCGAACAGCGGGATGCCGTTGGTGTCCTGGCGGTTTGCGGCCTGGAGCAACTGCTCGCGCAGGCCCTGCAACTGCTGGGCGATGGTCGCGCGATCGTGCGCCGTGAGGCTCGCGCCGCCCGCGCTCACCACCAGTTCGCGGAAGTCCTGCAGCAGGCCCACGGCTTCGCCGAGCGTTCCCTCGCCCTGGGTAATGGTGTCGCGCCGGGCTTGCAGCGCGCGCTGCTCGCTCTGGATGCGCGCCAGGCGGGTGAGTGCGCGTTCCGCCTGCGCCGCAGCGACCGGATCGTCGCTCGCCCGCAGCACGCGCTTGCCCGCGCTGAGCTTGTCCTGCATGGTGGCGAGATCGCTCTGCCGCGCGTTCAGCTTGCGCAGGCTGTCGTCGTACATGGCGGCGGTGCCGATGCGGTCGATGCGGTTGCCCATGGGGTACTCCGGTGTGCTTGCGAGCAGGTGGTGGCGCTCAGCCCATGTCCTGCAGCAGCGTGTCAAAGATGTTCTGCGCGATCTGAACCATTTTTGCCGCGGCCTGGTACGCCTGCTGGTACTGGATCAGCTTGGCGGCTTCCTCGTCCAGGTTCACCCCGGAGATGGCGCTGCGCTCGCGCTCCAGGGAGGCGGCGATGCCCGCGGACAGGTCGGCAGCGAGTTGCGCGCTCTGCGTGCGCGTGCCTATCTGCGCGATGGCACTCGCGTGGCCGTCGCTCAGCGTGGCCTCGTCGAACAGCTTCAGGTCGCGCAGGGCCAGCAGCGCCTGCGCGTTGCCCGCGTCGCGCGTGAAGGCGTCGCCGTACTGCGCGTCGAGCGCGTTGCCGACGACGAGCGTGTCGCCGGTGTGCGGCGTTCCCTGCAGCCTGATCTCCCAGCCCTGGACGGAGATCGGCGCGCCGGACAGGTAGGGCTGCGCGGCGGCAAGCGCGGTGGCGGGGACCGTGGCCTGGTCGAGGACGTCGTACGTCGTTGGCGGCCCGGCGTTGAAGCGCAGCAGCACCCCTCCGGGCACGGGGGGCGTGGCAGCCGGGTTGGCGCGCGCGGGAAGCACCAGTCCGGGCGGGTTCGGCAGGCCCGTGGCGCGCAGGCCGAGCAGTTGCAGCGTGCCGCCATTGGCCGTTCCCATGGCCGCGTTGACGGGGTTGGCCGCGGCCAGGTCGCGCGGGGCGTGCACCAGCGCCTGGATCTCGCCCGCCGCGGTGCGAAACGGCTGGAACAGCATGCGCTCGCCAGGCACCCCCGGCGTGCGCAGGTTGAAGACCAGGCCGTCGATCGGGCGCCCGGCCAGCTGCGCCGCGCTGGCAAACGGCGTGGACTGGCCGTCCGAGAGCCGCACGACCTGGCCGGAGGTTGCGGTGGTGAAGCGGATTTCGTAGTCCGACGCCGCGAACCGGGTCGGGTCGCTGAAGGACAGCGTCGCGACCCCGGGGCCGGCGCTGCGCCCGGGAATCTCGGTGGGCAGCGCGAACAGGTCGCTGCCGGGTGCGCCATCGAGCGTCCGGCCCAGCCTCTGCTGGCCGTTGAGCACCTGGCCGGTGGCCAGCGCCATGCGGCCCAGCAGGTTGCGGCCCGTGCTCAGATCGTTCGCCTCAAAGCGCAGCAGGCCGGGAATCGACCCGCCGCCGAGCAACTGCGCGTCGAGCGCGTTGGCCCGGGCCCCGGGGAGCTCGAAGAACAGCCCGATGCGGTCGCTCCCGGGAAAATCGGTCGCGGGGCCGATCGACAGCTTGGCGGCCGTGCTGCCCAGCACCAGCGGCTGGCTGCCTGCAACGAACAGGCCCACCGTGCCGTCGTCGGCCGGCAGCTGCGTGGTCTGCACGTACTGGTTGATGTCGCGGATGATCTGCTCGCGCTGGTCGAGCAGGTCGTTCGGGGGCTGGCCATTGCCCTTGGCGAGCGCGATCTGCCGGTTCACGTCAGCCATCTGCGTGACCAGGGCATTCACGGCCGCGGCGCTGCTTTGCAGTTGCTGCCGGACGTCGTCCTGGAGATCGTCCAGGCGCAGCGCCGCCGAGCGCATGCGCGCCGCGGTTTCGTCCAGGCGCGTGAGCACCAGCGTGCGCGCGCTGATGTCGGTGGGCGCGCTGACCACGTCCGCAAAGGCGTTCAGCGCGTCGTTGATGGCCGCGCCCAGACCGTTTGTGCCGCCGCTGAAAATCTCCTGCAACTGGCCCAGGCGCTGCGCGCGCGCGGCGTCGGCCGATTGCACCGAAGCCGCCGCCGCGCTCTGGCGCGTGAGCAGCTCGCTCTGGTGGCGCAAGAGGTCTGCACCGCCACCCCCTGGCCGATGTAGCCAAGGCTCGTGAACCGGCCCGGAACGGTTTGCAGCACCACGCTCTGGCGTGAATGGCCGGGGGTATTCACGTTGGCGATGTCGTTGCCCGCGGTCTGCAGGGCCACCTGGTTGGCCAAAAGGGCGTGTGCGCCGACGTTGAGCAGACCCATGACGTGGTTCCCCCGTGGCTCATCCGTCCCGCGCACGCTGCGCGCTGGCGATGGCGCCGCTGAGCTTGCGCGCGTACTCGGGGTCGGTGGCGTAGCCGGCGTTTTGCAGTTCGCGCGCGTAGGCCGGCGCCGATCCGAGATTCGCGCGCGCCTTCTCGTAGCGCGGGTTTTCGGTAATCAGCCGGGCGTAGTCGCGCAATGCGTCCTCATACGAACCGTAGGCGCGGAACTTGGTCAGCACCTTGCGCGGCGCGCCGGCCACGTATTCGGTGGTCGTGGTCTCGGCGACCTTTGCGCTCCAGCCCTTGCCGGCCTTGATGCCGAACAGGTTGAAGGTGTTCGCGCCGTCCGCCGTCCGGATCTCGTGCCGGCCCCATCCGGTTTCATGGCCGGCATGGCCGAGCAGGAAGCTCGCAGGGATTCCGCTCTCCCGGGCCACGCGCTGCGCGGCGCTGCCCAGGCGCTGCACGAAGTCGTCGCGGTGGGTGATGCGCGGGGCGGCCGCTTGGGCCTTGGTGGGCGCGGCCGTCGCTTCGGCCTGGGCGGGCGCGGCGGCGGCGCGGCGCGCCAGGCCCAGGGTCGAGGGCACGGGGGGATGTGCTGCGGCTACGCCGCCCGCCGTCTGGCGCGGGGGGGCGCTGCGGGGCGTGGTCTGAGCCGATATCTGGCGCATGATGGCCTCGG
>NZ_AFAL01000384.1 GCF_000193225.1 Verminephrobacter aporrectodeae subsp. tuberculatae At4
GCCGCTTCGTGTCGGGGCCGAAATGATGGCGTGCTGTTGGCCCTCAAACATGAGGTAGCGTCCCCCCATTTGGCCAACGATGATGCCCTTCTCGCCAAATAGGCCAGCTTTCTTGATCTCACTTCTCTTGGCGAAACGGGCGTCACCGAAAAGGCTTCTTTTCGCGGGCGCGAAAAAGAGGAATCCAGGTGCCAGCAGGATAACGAGCGAAATGCCACCAGCGATATACAGCCACTTTTGCACCCGTTGTTCCGCTCCGTAGTGATACCAGTATTGGTACATCGTGAGCGGTGTCGCATCCTCGAACCTGTGATCGAAAGCCATCATGAAGATACCTCCGGCCAGGTAAGCCCACAGACTGATAGCGACAAGCACGAGCGCCGTAATCAGACCTGCTTTAGCCCAATTGTTGTCGCTTATATTCTGGATCATAGTAGATCTCTCGTAGCTTGCGCTGGTGATAGAAAAGAATAACGTCCAGCGTGGTGAAAAGCCGATGCTTTATATAGACCGTGTCCAAATGCGCGCCAGTGTGGCTGTCCTTGATTAGCGCCGTCAATTGCTCGAATGCTTCATAGGCCCCATTGGCGTGCATCGTGGAGATAGAACCAGGGTGTCCGGTGTTGACCGACTTGATGAACTCCCAGGATTCATCGCCGCGCAACTCGGCCAACAAGATGCGGTCGGGCTTCATCCGCAGGCATGATGCCAAGGCTTGCTTCGGAGTGACTCTCGCGCCGCCTTCGTCCTCGCGCGCGTAGTACAGATGCACCTTATTTTTATGTTGGTGCAAGAAAAGTTCATGCACGTCTTCAATCGTGATAAGCCGTTCTTCGCCAGGAATGCTGCGAATCAGGCTTTTCGTGACAGTGGTTTTTCCCGATCCGGTCTTTCCGACAATCAGGATGTTCCGATGCTTGCGAACCGCCAGATCGAGAAATTCTCTGATACGCTTTTCTTGCTTGAGTTTCAATAACTCATGCTCGAAAGGCTGCAACACATCGGCCACATCCGTGAATTCTTCAAATGCTCCTTCAGCATCCAGTTCATCGAGCGTTTTGTCGATCATGGACGGCTTGCGAATCGTGATTGAAACAGTGTGAGCTTCGCAGGCTGGTGGGATGATGACCTGCACACGCTCCCCATTGGGAAGCGTAGCAGACAGCACGGGCTTTTCTGCGGAAATGGCCTTGCCGTTGAAACTGGCGATCAGAGTCGCCAACTGACGGCAGTGGCTAAAAGACAGCGTTGGTACTTCGTGGCGCTTCCAGCCTTCGTGGCATTCTGTCCAGACTTCGCGCGGACGATTGATGCATACCTCCGTCAAACTCTCATCATCAAGAAACATCCGCAGAGGTTCCAGATATTCTGTGAGCATTTCCGATGACTGACCATCATCGTCATGTTTTTTAATATCAGTCACTGAGTCGTCCATGGTTTCACCAGCAGACCATAAACGCCAGAGAAATCCATATCTCTGGCAGCCATGACTTGAATGTGATCGCCTTGGTTTTTGATGAACGTCGGCGGAATACTTACGGTTGAGTCAAGAATTTTCTCCACGATCTTCTCGCCGCCCGTCGCTGCACTGCCAAAAACGTTCGTGGTGCCACCGCCTCCACCTCCGCCACCGCTGCGGTTGGCAATGATCGTCACGCTTTCCTTGATGAGGCTCATCAAAATCGCGGCACCAAAGCGCTCCATGAAATGGTTATCGACCCATCCTTCCATGCCAGAGCGCCCCAGGGCGTCGGCGCCTGGTGAGTTCAGAGAGACAATTACGCCGTTCGGGGTCTTGACCCGCGTCCAAAGAACGAAAAGCCGAGCTTGGCCTTGCTTGAGGTCGCCTTGGTACTCACCCACCAACTGCGAACCACGATCCAGCAAAAGCACATGACCGTTGTCTGAATAAACATCGCGGGTCAGGCGGCAAGTCGTAATGCCTGGCGTCGAGCTATCCAGAGCAGTTTCCAGGGCGCAATCCAGGCTTGTACCCTTGGTGATCAGGAAATTCCTGTCCGGCAGCATGGAGGCCGAAACGCCATTGGTAACCGTGGGTTCGAGTTTGGTTTTCAGATCATTGCTGGATTTCAGCTCATTGTTGGATGCCACGCCACTACGCTGACCGGTGAGTGCTGAAATGGCATTTTCCAATTGCACCGGGCTGGCTGCAGGTGGGGCCGTTGCGCCACCACTGTTCACCGGGCCGGCTGCAGCTGCAACTGGGGCCGTTGCGCCACCACTGTTCGTTTGGGTGTTCACCAACAACGTGCCACCCTTCTTCCGGTCAGTCCAATCTAACGGGGCCTTGCCGCTTCCAGGCTGTGCCCTATCCTGCAACGGGATCGGCTGTGCGGCGATCGCCGGAACCTGAGGTGGGGGCGGGGTCGCAGGAATCACAATCGGCGGCAGGTTGTTTGCAACTTGATCTTCCGTGCCACGTGTTTTCTTGGTCTTTGGGTCCTTATCGTCGTTGACGGCCACGATCATGGCGGCCGCCGCGCCGAGGATGAACACAAACCCCAGGATCGTCACCATCTTGTTGCCACCCTTGCGGCGGTTCACCGAGGGCAGGCCCTCGTTTTCATCCACCTCCGTGGCTGTGGTGGCCACTTTTTCGCGGGCGCGAAATTCATTCCTGCCTTGCTGCGCCTGCATGTTGGGCAAACCGTCCGCGTTTTCGTTTTCAACCGGCGCTTGGCTGTCCTTGCCTTTGGACTTGTCGAAGATATCCATCACTGCGCTCCCTTAATCACGCGCTCCACATCCGGAGAAACCGTGCCGGTGGTGTTGTCCATGCCACCATTCAGATCGAATGACCTGTTCACCACGGAAGCGACTGCACTGCCCTTGCGAAGAATCAGGCGGCGCACCAAGCGTTGAACCACGATGGTGTTGCTGTCAATGACATTGGTGTTGATCAATGCCTCGTTGCCTTGTTCATCAACCGAGTACACGGCTGGCATGTCCCGGTTGTTGCTGAAGGTCAGATAGATGAAACGGCCATCATCACGGGCCGCCGTGGGGCTGACTTCATCAGATCCTGCGACCCAATAATCGATGTTCTGGCCTTCCTTCGTGGCGTCCGAGAGCTTCGATTTAACTTCCATGATGCTGGCTTTCAATGCTTCAGTTTTGGCATTGATCAATTCCTCATCCGGGTAGCGGAACGCCAGGGAGAAAATCAGATTCGGATCGGACCAGGCGGTCGAGTCCTTGACCTGGCGTGGTTGGACGACCAAGGAGAAATGATAGGTTCTCTTGTCCGTTATTACGGTGACGTTGGTATCCGCGTGGGTTGCCTGTGGCTTGATGAATAGATGATTTCCGCGAGGAATCACCTTCCAGGCTTGATCGTCCCCGACGGCTACATCCTTGATGGTTTCGGATTTGCCAAACTGCACATGCGTGGAAACGCCGTAGAACGTGGAGAGTTTCACCACATTCATGGGGTTGTAATCGACTACGCGAACGCGCGGGTCATAGTCGCCTTTTGGGGGCGTGATTTCCGCTATCGCCAAGATCGGTACCAGCAGGCCAATTAAAAGCAGTTTCTTCATGTCTGGTCCCTTATTGCTTCAATGCAGGAACGGCCGGGGAAACCGTCACGCCAGGCGCAGACGTGGCAGGTACATCTGTCGGAGCAGCGGTCTGGGGGGTGGCATCGGGGGTAAGCGCATCAGGGTCATTTCGGTATTCCGTGACTTGGAATCCGAGCGGGTTGATTGCCCGGTCTTTTTCTGCCATGGGAGCCTTGGTGTATTTGAACGTGATCGTTGCAGCCCAATGTGTGACTTGCGGATTGTCGAGTCCACGTTCGATTTCTTTGGTGTAGCGAACCAAAGCCACATTTGGATTGATGAAGGACGTACTTTTGATGCGAGTCTTTACCTTCGCATAATGGCCATACACGTTCAGTGGGGACATCGGGTTTTTCGGATTGAACACTTGGTAATACTTTTGCTGTTCAAGCGAGCTCGACATGATGCCAACGTTATAATAGTAGTCTTCGGCTAAATCTTTGGAATAGCCTTCGCGATAGCGAACATACCACTGAGTAAAATACTTGTTTATGGCTTCGTCATAGTTCGTTTTGCCATCTGTCAAAGCTTCTACCACGTCAACAATGCCGGTGGAGTTATCCACGCGAATAACGTAAGGCGCCACCATTTTTAGCGGTGTCAATCCGGCCACAGCCAGGACAGCTACAAATGCAGTGACGCTCGCCGCTGTGGCAACGCGCCAGGCGAGTTTTTTTGATTTCTCGATTTCTCGAACCTTGTCTGTTTCCCAGGTACGGGCCTCCTTCAAGTAATTATCGAAATCCTCTTTTTCAACCTTTTTGTTCATTCTGCTACCCTCTGATTTGTGCTTGGTTGGGACTCGGTGTTGGATGTGCGGAAACGGACAAATGCTTGGTTCCCGCCTTGGTGCCGCGTGGTGCTCCACACCACATCGGCCACGTCGCCGCCTTGCTCGCCAATGGCGCGCAGAGCGTTTTCCAGCGTGGTGCCCTGCAGGTGTATGCGCACCAGCAGCGGTGACGGCCTGCCAAGCGAGGGCATGACGTCGATTTGGGGGGCCACTTCCTTGAGGGCGGGCAGCGCTCCAAGAATGTCGCCTTCATAGGTGAAGTCGAGGACATCTTTCTTGGCCGGGAGCACAGACCGATTGATGGGGCGGTATTCGCCTTCCGGCATGGGGGGTTTGGGGGGAGAGCCCGAGCACCCGGCCAGGAGGCAGGCTGTTAGAAATACGGTCGTGTAACGCATGAAAACTCCTTCTAGAAATGCTTAAATCGCGCAATCAATACATCGATATTTGCTATATCGATATATGTTATTTTGCTGACTAAAAGACATAGAAGGAGCAGTTTTCGCGTCCGCGAAAAACCATCCGTTCATTTGCTTTTCCCCTGCGAAACCCGGTTGCGTGAGCTTCCCGTGATCTTGCCGTAGACTGCCTTCGCAGCGCCTCCAACAGCTTTTCCGCCAGCGCGGACAGCCCGAGCATCCGCCCGAATGCCAGACCGGACCTTGTTCAACGCCCGGCGAATATTCGACGGACGCAGTGCGGCCAGTGAGGATGCGCCGCTCTTCGCCTTCCCGTAAGCCCAACTCACAGCGCCCAAGGTGCTCATCGCCACCCCACCGCCGAGCGCCGAGGCCACCGCCGGCATTTGCACCAAAACCAGCGTGCCAATGATCGAAAACACGATGGCGGGCAAGGCTTGGTCAAGATTCGGGTTAGCCACCACGCCATTGGCATCGGTCAAGTAGTGCATCAAAATATCCATGATGAGTTTGATGGTGGCTGCCGACAGCATCACCAAGAACACGTAGTTCAACGCTTGACCAAGCCAAGCGTCAAAGAAGCGCTTGGTCGGCTCGAAGATCGTCATGAGGATGAATAGCGGACCAACCCCGAGAACGACGGCCAGGCCCATTTTTGCCATAGCTAACAGGAATGCCCCGTAGGCCGTGGCAGCAACACCAGCAACCCAAATTGCATAGGCTATGAGCAGAAGACTGATATTAGGAATGCCATACGTTGTTTGGGCTTGCGCCTTTTTGTTGAATGCGTCCCCGAAGTCATACATTTTGGACATCAACGTATCCAGGTAAGCCGCATTCGATGTACCACTACCGCCACCAACATACGAAGCAAGGCTATCTGGTGAATTCCAGAGCATGTCGGAAAGAAATCCGTTGTAGTACCCTATTTGCAACGCCACTCCGGTAATTACGGCCAGACGGATAATACGCCCTATCCCGTCAGTTATCGGCTCCTGGATCACACCACGCATCATCGACCAGCCCCACAACATCACATATATCGTGACCAGTGTTGTGGCGACTGGTGTTATTGCTCCGATGATATTTGAAGCCGTATTGTTGACATATGTATTCAGCGCGTTGCTCAATTCGGTGAACATGCGCGAATAGAAACCAAATTGACTACCTTGACTCTCGGCCACACATCACCATCCTTTCGGCATCTCGCCTTTTGAATTGTTCATGCGCTCGACTTGTTTTACTTTCCTACAAGTTTTATTGAAATCTTCTCCTTGACAATATTTCATTATAAAATCATTTCTTTCGATTGGCTTGCCATCGGCATCGACCGGATTAGTTGGATCTTCGACACGCGGAACGCCGTCGCTATCGACATTGCTGCAAGCTGTCAGAAATGTCATCGACAAAACCATCAAACCAAAGACTTTTTTCATAAAATCACCATCCTTTTGGAAGCCCGCCTTTTGAGGAGTTCATGCGGTCGGCTTGTATTACTTTTCTACAAGTTTTATTGGAGTCTTCTCCTTGGCAATACTTCATTATGAAATCAATCCTTTTGATTGGCTTGCCGTCGGCATCGACCGGATTATTGGGATCTTCGACACGCGGAACACCATCGCTATCGACATTGCTGCAAGCCGTCAGGAAGATCGTCGCAGAAATCATCAAGCCAAAGATTTTTTTCATCACATTCTCCTTACGTTGTGAAGATGCCAAAGAGATTTGGCGCACGGTTTAAATTACCAACCAGCAGGCAAGCCACCTTTCGATGACTTCATTCTGAGCTCGATTATTTGCTGAGTGTGCAAATCGCGCTGCGCCGATGCCAGCATTTGCAGTGCTGTCAATTTGTTGGCTTCGTTTTGCAACATCACCTGTTCAACTTGGATTCTGGCTTGCAGGTCGGCAATATCTTTGGCCTCCGGTGCGGTGTTTATTCTGTCAAGCAGGACTTGAATGTCTGCAAACCGCTTGCTTGCCGCTTTGTAGCCTTCTTCCGCAGTGGCCCGGTTGATTGCGGCTTGTTTTGCCACAGCCTGGAAGGCTTGCACGGTATCGCTGTTGCCTGCCAGCGTGGTCGTGCTGATATCGAACTTCTTGGCCGCGTTGTAGATAGCCTCCCATTGGCCGACACCATTTTGCAGAATGGTTTTGTATTCTTCCGGGAGGTATTGTCTGGACGGTGGGTTGTTGACCAAGCTGCCCATGCCGCGGGTGCCATTCATACTCTCGTACTGCTGTTTCATTTGTTCAATTTGCTTTTTCATTTGTGCGGCCTGCTCCCCCCAGGCCGCCACCTGATGAACGGCTTGTGCCAAGTTGGCAGCGTCGATCACGGGAAGACCGGCTTGCGCCGAATTCCCGATGGCCAGTCCGAAGAACAGGGTGATCGCTCCAAAGAGTTTCTTAAATGCTTTCATGCAAGTGCTCCTTTGCGTATACGATGAAATTCAGGCAACCAAACTGCCGGGTCTTCGCCCAACTCCGCGACCAGCTTTTCAGCCAGCATTGACGTGGCCGTGTTGCCCGAGAGGACGGCCAATTCATCGTCAAAACCCCGAAGATCCAATTCTGCAACCACGCTGTTTTCACCTTGCTTGATGAGGAAGCGCCGCGATTTTTCGCCAAGCTCTCTGACGATCTGGAATTCACGCTCCGTCAGCTTGAATCCATTAACGTAGTCGTCATAATCAGCTTCCGGATTGGGCAAGAAAATCTTGGTTGCTGTCTGTCCAACGATGGCGTAGGCGATGGGTGAATTGAGAACCTGCTTGGGTGACTGCGTGAACATGACGAGAAATCCGTCTTGTTTCCGAATCGTCACCAGCTTGTTTTGCGCCAAGTCTTCAAATGCCGGGTCATCGAGCAGTTTCCAGAACTCATCAAGGAAGATCGGAATGCGCCGTCCGTCGATCATGCTTTCAATGCGGTGGAACAGGTACATGATCGTCGGGGTGCGCGTGGCGTCGTTGTCCAGGAACTCCGTCACGTCAAAGCCCACCATCGTGCAATTGTCCAAGCGAAGCGTGTCTTCGGTGTTGTCGAACAACCAGCCGAGTGACCCACCACGGCACCATTTTGACAGGCGCACATGCAGGCCGTTTTCGTCCGTGGGGTCAAGGAACTCCAACACCGAGGACAAGCGGCGCTTGGGCTTTGATGCGCCCATGACTCCCTTGATGGCTTCGCTGATTTCCCGTTCTTGGCGGGGCGTGACCGGCATGCCTTCGTGTTTCACGAGCTGTTTGACGAGTCTTTCAAGGAAGGTCAGGTTGTTGGCATCTCGTTATACACAAGTCCCTCTCGCATGAGTTATGCTACTTATTTCATAGCGAAAGCACACAATGAGTTGGACAGTCACGGAATTCAAGAGCATGAACCTGGGGGACCCCAGGCGCAAACAGCGTGCGATCCATCTGATCGAGAGCTTGAGTGCCAAGCCCACAGCCAGTATCCCCCAAGCCTGCGGTGATTGGGCCGACACACCAGTCGGAGCCTACCGCGCTTCTTTGGCAATGAGGAGGTCCAGTGTGGGAGAAGACATCCTGGCGCCGCACATCGAAAACTCGGTGGCCCGCATGGCGGCGCACGAGCATGTTTTGTGCATCCAGGACACCACCGAACTGAACTTCAATGGGCAAAAGGCCAAGGGGTTGGGGCCACTGAGCTACGAGGCCCAGCGCGGCATGTACCTGCACCCCACGTACGCCATCTCCACCTCGCGCGAGCCGCTGGGTGTGCTTGATGCGTGGATGTGGGCACGACAGCCGCGCCAGAGCGATGGTAGCCGTCCTGGCGTCAGCGAAAGCCTGCGCTGGATAGAGGGCTACGAACGACTGGCCGAGATGGCCCCGCAGTTGCCCAATACACGACTGGTCTACGTGGCCGACCGCGAGGCTGACATCATGGCCCTGATGGTGCGAGCACGTGACTTGGGCGAGCCAGTGGACTGGTTGCTGCGCAGCAAACACAACCGAGTTCTCGGAGAAGACGACAAACTGTGGAGCCGGGTGACGGCGGGTGATTCGCAGGGAGAGATTCGTTTCACCCTTGCCTCGCGCCAGGGGTCGCGCCCTCGTGAAGTGGTACAGCAAGTGTGGGCGCAAGCGCTGGAGTTGCCCGATGGCCACGGCGGGTTTGTGCAGGCCACATGCATCGTTGCCCGGGAGGAGCCGCTGGCGAATGGCGAAAAGCCCATCGAGTGGAGATTGCTGACGAACTTGCCCGTGGAGACCCTGGAGCAAGCCGCGCGGATGATCGACTGGTACCGGGCGCGCTGGGAGATCGAAATGTTCTTTCATGTGCTCAAGAACGGTTGCCGGATTGAAGCCTTGCAGTTGGGCAGTGTCAGCAAGATAGAACGCGCGGTGGTGCTGTACATGGTGGTGGCGTGGCGCATTGCCCGGCTGATGCGACTGGGGCGTAGCTGCCCGCAACTGGATGCGCAACTGATGTTCGAGCCCGACGAATGGAAAGCGGCATACATCCTGAACAAGCAAGAGTTGCCCAAGGAGCCGCCCACGCTCAACGAGGTGTGCGGCTGATTGCCAAGCTGGGGGGCTTTCTTGCGCGAAAGCGCGATGGTGAGCCCGGAGTCAAGACCATCTGGCTGGGAATGCAGCGCATTTTTGACTTTGCCGCTGGCATCAGGTTCTATCGGGAACTTCAGATTCAGGGGGCTTGTGTATAACGAAATGGGCCAGGGGCCCTCAGCTGCGCAAGCTGACCAAGAGAGGCAGGGCGGCTTACAGAAACGACGCCTGGATTGGCGGCCCTGGCGCCAGCACGTCGGCGCATTGGGCGCGGTGGCGCAGTGCATGGTCCATGAGCACCAGGGCCAGCAGCGCCTCTGCAATGGGCGCGGCGCGCAGGCCGACGCAGGGGTCGTGGCGCCCCTTGGTGACGACCTCGGTGCTCTTGCCATGGATGTCGATCGACGCGCGTGGGCTGGCGATGGAACTGGTGGGTTTGATGGCCAGGCTGACCTCCAGGTCCTGCCCGGTGCTGATGCCGCCGAGCACGCCGCCCGCGTTGTTGCTGCGAAAGCTCTCGGGGGTCAGGGAGTCGCCGTGCGTGCTGCCGCGTTGCGCGACGCTGGCAAAGCCCGCGCCGATCTCCACGCCCTTGACGGCGTTCAGGCCCATCATGGCGTAGGCGATGTCGGCGTCGAGCTTGTCGTAGAGCGGCTCGCCCAGGCCCACGGGAACGCCCGTGGCCTGCACGCGGATGCGCGCACCGCAGGAGTCGCCCGCCTTGCGCAGCGCGTCCATGTAGTCCTCGTAGCGCGCCACGTCGGCCACGGGGGCGAAGAAGGGGTTGGCGCGCACGTGCTCCCAACCCTCGAACGGGATGACGAGCTCGCCGAGTTGCGCCATGCAGGCGCGAAACCCGGTGCCGTAGCGCTGGGCCAGCCATTTCTTGGCCACCGCACCCGCGGCCACCGTGGGCGCCGTCAGGCGCGCCGAGGAGCGGCCGCCGCCGCGCGGGTCGCGAATGCCGTATTTGTGCCAGTAGCTGTAGTCGGCGTGGCCCGGGCGAAAGCTCTGGGCAATGTCGCTGTAGTCCTTGCTGCGCTGGTCGGTGTTGTGGATCAGCAGCGCAATCGGCGTTCCCGTGGTCTGGCCCTCGTAAACGCCGCTGAGGAT
>NZ_AFAL01000383.1 GCF_000193225.1 Verminephrobacter aporrectodeae subsp. tuberculatae At4
GACTGCGCGAGGCCAACCTCCTGCGCGGCAAGTTGCACCACCGTGCTGACGACCAAAAATTGTTCAATTTGCGCGCTCGTCGTGAGCCACGTCTCGTCCATATTGACCACCATTTCTTGATGATCAACCCACCCTCATTGGAAGCCTGGAACCGCCCCTTCAGACGCACACCACGCTGGACAATGCCGGAGTAGTAACTTGTGAGACAATTATTGTGTGAAACTGACTGCTTTTCATCCACCCCCAAGGAGGTTTGACATGGCCCGCATCCTCTCCGATGTACGCACCGCCAAAGACCAGCGAGGTCAAGCTATGACCGAAAACCTTTGCGGGTTCGTCAATGGCGATATTGTGTCAAGTTGTGTCAGACATAACCCCTTCGCGCGGGGGAATCGAGGGCGCAGCATCGCGCGTGGCAATCTGCGCGTGCCACCCTTTGGTGTCGTAGGCGCCATCGTCGCCGACGATGTCAATCGGTGTTTCGGACGAAATTTGCTTGAGCAAATCGGTCAGAGCCTCACCGTCACCCATCTCCTGATGAGTCATCAGCGCCGCGCAAATCTGGCCGGTCCTTGTGCCCATCGCCAGATGGACCTTTCGCCAGGTGCAGCGCTTGGACCAACCGTGCGTGTGCACCACCCATTCACCCTCGCCCTAGAGCTTGATGAGACCAGTGCTGTCGATGGCCAAGTGCAGTGGCTCACCCATGCGCAGCGCGGGCAAGACGACTTGCAGGCTTTGAGCGAATCCCTGCAGCGCACGCAGCGGCAGATCAAACACCTGCTTGAGACTGAGCAAGCCTTGGATAACGGCGTCCGGGTAGACGATCGGGCGTCCACACTTGGCGACATCCGCAGCGGGTGCGAGCGTCAGAGGGCTCTCGTCGATCCATACCGCGATATCTCCTCTGGCAATCAGCCCTGCGTTGTATTGCGCCCAATTCCTGACACGGTAGGTCGCCTCAGGTTCGGCTCGTTGGCTGGTGTCTCTGCGCATGTTCCCTGGCAAAAGGTCAGGAATGTACCCGGTCCGTGTCGCAGTTGGCACAACCGCCCGCCGCCGCTGCGCGTAAACGTCCACGCGCCATGCGGTCCAGGATTTATGCAATACGCTATCAGGAGGAAAACATCGCAATTCTTACTAAAAATAGCAGATACCGATGGTCATCCTGCATAGGTTTTTAGAGTTTCCAGAATGGCGTACACCGCATAAGAATCAACATGGAAAATTGGCAAAAAGATCTGATTGATATGGTGTTTGACGACGAGCTGTGTGAGCGCGAAGTCTTCAGTCGCATTGAAGATGCCGCAATTGCGCTTGGATTCGAGCATGTGGCCTACGGTTTCCAATCACCAATACCGTTGAGCAGACCAAGGGTCATTCTGTTGAACAACTACCCTGGGTCATGGCAAGAGCGCTATGCCCAAGCTGGATATCTGCAAATTGATCCAACCGTCGCCCATGGGCGTCGATCCCACGCGCCGATCATCTGGACAGATCAGGTTTTTGCAGGTGCGCAGAATCTTTGGGATGAGGCCAGGGCGCATGGACTGAAGGTAGGCTGGGCACAGTCCAGTTTGGATGGTCTGGGTGCCTGTGGAATGATCACGCTGTCAAGATCTGGCCAGCCCTTGACCACCCAAGAGCTCGATGCCAAACAACTAAATATGCGATGGTTCGTTCAGGTGGCTCACATAGCGTTTTCGCGGTTGCTTCGGTGCAATTCAGCCATAGGATCGCAAGCCCTTTCAAAGAGAGAGTTGGAAGTATTGAAGTGGTCAGCCGATGGGAAGTCTGCGCAGGATATTGCGGATATTCTGAGTGTGTCGAAAAACACAGTGGATTTTCACATTAAGAACTCCATAACTAAACTGCAAGTGACTAACAAAACGGCGGCAGTGGTGCACGCGGCATTACTTGGTTTTCTCAACTGATTTCGTTATATAAAATTTCACCCCCCCCTCATAAATTATTCCACTCTTTTGGCATCAGCCATGACGTTGTTGCATAAATCGCCCTTCGAAGATGCACCTCTCCAAGAACACCAATCCAGGTAATGCGGACGGACCAGAATGGCCATGCGATTGAGCACGCCCGAGCGGATGGCGCTCCCTGCGTCAGATGGACCTTGCGCCAGGTGCGAGCTCCTCATCGTTTCGTGTGGAACATAACAACCTCATGTGTGACCCCAACGAGCGTGAAGGGGCTGGCAGGCAGATGCTTGAGTTTGGACATGCGCAGGTAGGCGATGGTGATGAAGTTGTCGCTCGTGCGGAACCCACGGGCTGCGCGCTTGGCCTGCTGCAAGAGTCCGTTCATGGCCTCCACGTAGGCGTTGCTGCGATGCCCCAGCATGCCGCGCACCACTGCAGCAAAGCGCTCCTTGAGGCTTCTGGCCAGTTTCTTGAACGGTTCCAGCCGGCATCTGAACGCCCAGCTCAACCAAGCCTGCAGTTCGACACTCGCCTGCTGTACGCTGTTGTGCACCTTTGCCCTCGCATACACCGCGCGCAACGCCATCTTCAACCGCCACGCCCGCGCGCTCTTGAGCACGGAACGCTGCAACCATTGCGTCGGTTTGCTTTGCGCTCCAGCTTTCGGGGTTGCGCCGCATCCCCCACATCAGTTGCTTGAGCGTCTTGTGCTCATCGTTGCCCTCTGCCGCCTCAAGGAGGCTATTGTGCATGTTGGTTTCCACACGAACGACGAGGAGCCATGCAACAACGCCAAATCCACATCGCGGACTGACCTACTATTTTTAGTAGGTGACATCACGCCAAATCTTGAACACAATTGATTCTACTTAGAAAAGGAGTGAACGAATGCTCTTTGTTTCTGGCAGACGCGACGAATTGCACCCCCGCCATATGGAAGACGCTGGGCGTTACAGGCACAAAGTGTTTATCGATCACTTAGGCTGGCCGCTGCATTCCTCCAACGGGATTGAATTGGATGAGTTTGATGGCGGGGAAGCTATCTACATTTCTTCGTATGACGAAAACAACCAAGTCAATGGCGTAGCACGGCTATTGCCAACAACTGTCCCGTACTTGTTGGAAAAGGTATTTCCAACACTATGGGAAAGTGCTGAATTTCCACATGACGTGAAAATCTGGGAGCTTTCGCGATTCGCTGCGGTGGATTTTATTTCCGGCACGTCATTTTCCCATCAAGCATCAGCTAAGCATGCTTCGAATTTTTTTCGTCGAGTGGTCGGGGTGGCTAAAAAATTCGGAATGTGCTCGCTAATTACCGTATCTCCCATTGGCATGGAACGATTGCTTCGTCTGAACGAATTTGATTCCACACGTACGGGAAATCCTGCCGTACATGGAGGTAAATTAATCGTTTCTCTGTTAATTCATTGCTAATCGAATTACCATTAATGCACAAATTGATTTTTAATATGAATATTCTCAAGAATATCAACTCATGTAACACACATAGACTGCTGACAAGTCAAAACGGCCATGTGATTGAGAACACCCGCACGGATGGTAACTTCGGTTGCCTGCGAATCAATTCTTACCGAGCCGAAAAAGCTACATGCGATTGATATTGATCGTATGGACCTGTTTGCCGGTGAAATACCTGAATTTGATGAAGTTGCTGTCGCTGTCAAATTTGCTCGCCAGCGGATTGACCAAAAGAACCGTCCGCTTGTTTGGTCACTGATCGCCCAAGTCAATGTCTTTGAACTCTTCCGTCGCCCAACTCATCAAGGTCTCCGTACTCTCCTTGCAAAGTCAGCATATTGCGGGGGAAAGCTTGAGTTGTATGTAATGGCATGGCATGCAGTATGTAATGGCATTAAAGCCTACAACACAGGAGTAAAAACCAATGATTGATGCTAGTGAAGAACGGAGAGAGTTTAACGGGTGGCGATCGGGGCTATTCAAGCGGCTCCTCGACGCGAGTGCCATGTTCGCCCGCCTCGACTCGGACCTGCGCTCGAATGTCCTGCCCGACCGATCGCCACTTCAGCTTGAAGACCTTGCGAGCCAACTCGAGTCCGATCTCCGGAATGGAGATCTGGACAAGGCCGTGCAGGGACTTATCGACGGGTCGGTGCACTACAGCCACTCAGGCTACCTGAATCAGCAACTGAACTTCCCGGTCCCCGGGGCGGCGGTGGGGGCCCTGTGGGCAGCGATTCTGAATCAAGGTCAAGCGGTATTCGAGATGGCGCCGCTGACCAGCGTGATCGAGCGCCGAATGCTCGACTGGGCGCGCGACAAACTCCGACTGAGCAGGCACTCATTCGGGCTGAGCACGGGAGGTGGCAGCCTTGCCAACTTAAGCGCGCTCCTGGCGGGCCGAAACAAGCTCGACGACTGGTCCACATGGGACACCGGCACCGGTCATCCGATTCGCGTCTTGGTCAGCGAACACACGCACTATTCCATCTCCCGTGCCGCATCGATCGTGGGAATCGGCGCCCGGAACGTGGTGTCGATCGAGACCGATGAACGGGGACGGATCAATCAGGACGCACTAGCTTCGGCCCTCGTCCCGGGAACTCCAACGATCGTTTGCCTGACATTCGGCACAACGACCACCGGTGCTTTCGATGATCTCGGCGAGTTCCTTGCAAGGCACGACAAGTCGAGTCGCTCAGCTTGGTGGATCCACGTTGATGCGGCACATGGAGGCTCCTTTTACCGCCTGCCAGAACTCCAAAGGCAGTTCGACGCGCTCTCCCAAGTCGACAGTGTCTGCTGGGACTTTCACAAGATCTTCTTTCAGAGCGTACCGCTGAGCTTCCTGTTCTTCAAGGACAGTCCTGCGGCCAGCTTCCTGACAGGTCATAACTCGCCCTACCTGAGTCAGCAGATGGTTGGCCGGTACCCCGACATGCACAACTGGACACTGGAGTGCTCCCGCACCGCAAACGCAATGAAGCTGTGGGTCTCGCTGCATACCGAAGGGGAGGAGAGACTCGCTGGCGACGTCAAGCACTTGGCAAGGCGGACCCGTGATCTCCACGATCTCTTACTAAGCATTTCGGCCCTGGATGTTTATTGTCTGCCGGAAACGAACATCATCTGTGTGCGGCTTAGAGCCAACTCCGAGCCAGCGTCCAACGAGGCGACCAAGCGACTCGTTGAGTTCCTCAACGGTCGCGGCATCTGGTCGGTCGGACAGGTCCGCATGCGAGACCGGCTGTATCTCAAGCTCTGTCTCATGAACCCACGAATCACCTCGGATGGCATTCAGCGTCTGGCCACCGAAATCCGTCGATTCGCTGCTGAATCCGCTGCTCGAGAACTCGCAACCGACGGCGGTCGCATCGGCACTGGTCAAGGAATCTACTCAAGGGGCTACGCAAAATGAATCGTGTCGTTGTCACAGGCTATGGAGCGGTCACTGCACTGGGCGAGACGGCCGACGACTCTTGGAACTCCATTCTGAACAAGAGTTTCGGATATCGAATGGTGGACGACCCAGGGCCGAACATCCGCGCACGCTGCTTTGCCTTTCTGCCCGACAGACGTGGGCGCTACACGTGGATTCCGAAGGCGATTCTGCGCTGCCTCTCGCCATTCGCGCGAAACGCCGTCGTTGCCGCTCGCGAATCGCTGGCACACGCCTTCGGTGATCCCGCCGCGATGGCCGAGCACTACGCGCCGCACGAGCGGGCAATCATCATAGGAACGGGATGGGGCGGTGTTGACGCATCGAACAGCATCCACGCGGACTACCGCGATACAGGCCTCGGTGACGCGTTCGGCAGCCTGACCACGATGCCAAGCGTGGCTACGGGAGCCTGCTCGATCCTTTGGCAAATGCGCGGCTACCAGAACACGGTCAATGCGGCGTGCGCCACGGGCACCATCGCAATCGGCGATGCGTTCGAGCTCATTCGATCGGGCCGCGCGCGCGTGGCACTGGCCGGCGGCTCCGAGAGTCTGAAGGATTCCACCAACGTCTGGAACATCGACGTACTTAGCGCTCTTAGCAAGGAGACGTCCGACGTGCACCGCGCGTGCTGCCCGTTCGACCGTCGACGCTCCGGCTTCGTTCTCGCTGAAGGCGCCGCCGTGCTGTGTCTCGAAGAGCTTGAAAGCGCGGTGCGCCGCGGCGCGAAGATCCTCGGCGAGGTCACAGGCTACGGGAACTTCTCGGACGCGTCCGACTTCACGGCGCCGTCCGAGGACATGGCTGCACGGATTCTCTCCATCGAGACTGCCCTGAAGCAGGCTGGCCGCAGGGCCCGCGACATTCAGTACATCAACGCGCACGGGACCTCCACACCCCTGAACGACCTCAATGAGACGAACGCCATTAAGGCCGCGCTTGGCACGGCGGCCTTTGGAATACCGATTTCCAGCACGAAGTCCTATAGCGGACACCTTATCTCGGCTGCAGGCAGTTTCGAGACCATCGTTTGCCTGAAGGCGATTGAGAGCGGAATCATCCCGGCAACGGCCAATCTGCACGAGCCGGATCAGAACTGCGATCTGGACTATGTGCCGAACGAACACCGACACGCGCAGAGCCTGAGCGTTGCGCTGAACCTGAGCTTCGGGTTTGGGGGCGCAAACGCCGCGCTCGTGGTGGAGCGACTGCGATGACCCAGCAGGTCCAGTTCAATGCACGCGACATCCAGACTTGGGCGGGTCTTGTCGGAGACTACAACCCGATTCATTTCGATGGAAATCTGGCGCGCGAGCGAGGGCTCGATGGCGTGGTGGTCCACGGGATGCTGTCCCTTCTTCGCCTCAAACACGCGATCAGTCTGGCGATGGATCCACCAGACGCTGAGCACGCATGGGTAAATGTGAAAGCGCGCTTCCGCAACCCTGTGTTGAGGTCGGTCGAGCACCAGATCGAAGTCCGACCGGCCGGCCCGAGAGGTCGCTTCAGACTCACTCGGAAGATCGATGGCATGTCCGCCATGGACGGAACTTTGCATTGGACCGCCGACGGGCCGGAGCCAGGACATCCGTGGAAAACGTTCCCGGTACCCCAAGCTGAGTTCGAAGGAGTGTTGAATCGGTACCGGGAAGGCTTCCCAGGCATGGACGGAGCTTGGCTGGTACTCGACTGCCTTCTCTTCGAGATCCTGTTGCAGAACGAGATTCCCTTCAAACTAAGCAAGGAACTCGGGCTGGCGGGAGATTGTGAAAGTCAGGCCGAATTGATGCATACCACGCTCACGGTCCAGAGTTCGCATTTCCTGCATGTGCGAACTGATCTTGTCGGGAGGAACTTGAACGAACTCTATCAACTTCTGCCACTGCAGTGCACGGTACTTACCCCCACCGTAAACGCTCCTGACGCAAGCCACGGATTTGTTGCCTCGTGCCAGATGCAACTCCATTCGCGGCAATCCCTACTCATTCAGTCGGAAGTAGGCCTCGTTGTTCGACCTCTACCCACCACTTCGAAAGGAAATTAGCATGAGCCTAGACACCAAAATCTTCCATGTTCTGCGAGAACTCATCGTTGACATGAAGGATGCCGACGTTGATGCAATCAACGTTCGAGCAACTGGTACTGGACAGCCTCGACTTCGTCGAGCTGCAGGTTGCCGTGAAGAAGACCTACAAGGTTGACTTGTTGCCCGACATGTTCGTGTCGGGGACGATCTCGAGCATGGAGCAGCTCGTGGGATTCATCTCCTCCAAGATGAGTACCGTCCAAGCTTGACTTTCAAATCTGTTTACTACGAGGAAATCATGCAGAAATCACCTGAGGTTACCGAAAACCCAATCCGACTGAGCGAAGAGGATCGCGCGAAAGTTGGCGTCCTGATCCGGGCTTCCCACCGATCGCCCATGAGCCTGGAGGATGTGCTGCCCTGGAATGACGGCATCGACAAGTCGAAGCTGCCTAAGCGCGAGGACGGTGGCTGGATTTATGGAACGGAGCAATGGAGGGGTCTGACCGGCGATCAGCAACGCGAACTGCTCTGGAAGGAGCTGGCCCGAGACATCTCCATGTTCATCTGGCTGGAACAGACGCTCCCGCCTCTGTATGTGGGCTACGTCAACAAGTACCCCTTCTCGCTTCATCCGGAGGTATACGAGTATTTGATGATCTTCTCGCGGGAGGAGATCACACACACCCTGATGTTCCGTCGGTACATGAAGATGGCAGGTCTTCCACTCTTCTCTCCCCCGAAGGGATTCTATGCACAGTTCACGCAGCAGCTCCCAACCCTTCACCCGGTCTTCGGGATTCTGTCGACGTTGATGATTGAGTGGGGCACCGAGCTCAGCGTGATGTACCTCACCCAGCGCGACGAGGTGGATCCGCTGACGCGCAAGATGATCCATGCCCACCACATGGAGGAGGCGCGTCACATCGCGTTCGGCAAGCGGGTCATCGAGAGCTTCTTTGCATCAACACCGGCTGAGGCGTTGGCACCGATCCGTGATCAGTTCGCGCAGATCTATCGCAGCTACAAGGACGAGTTCACCTTTAATCGAGACATCGGGCTGCACACCTCCTTCCCCTTTCCGATCGACGTCGCGGACGATGCAGCGGTGGCGCAGGTGCGAACCTCGGAAAACAACCGGCGGCTGAACTCGGAGCGGCTGGGAGAGCTTGATCGCTGGCTTGCGCAATTGGGGATCCAGTGACCTCTGTCAAATGGGACGCCGTGTACGTCGGCAGTGGCATCACGGCGTTGACGCACGCTGCGCTGATCGTGGATCGGAATCCGGCCTTGCGCGTCTTGATCCTGGAGCAGCACGACGTTCCTGGTGGCTACGCGACGGAGTTCTGCAGGCCGAAGCTGGGCGCGCGATTTGACTGCAGCCTCCACAAGCTTTCGGGCATGGGGCCGCAGGGCAACCTGCGCGCACTGTTTCGGGAGCTTGGCCTCGAGGACAAGATACGGCTGTTCTTCCCCCCGACGTTTTTCGAGGTAGTCAGCACGGTTCGCCTGTCATTGCCCGAAGACGCTCGCGCAACACAACTGTGCCTAACCCAGATGTTCCCGACTGAAGAGGTCGCCCTGGGTCGATTCTTTGCCGAAGTTGCGACCTACGGGCGCGACGGCTACATGCAGTTCGAAACGCTGCAGGGGAACTACGAGCCAGACTTCAAGCAGTTGCGTTGGGCGCACCGAAACCTAAAACCCCTGACCGTCGCGCAAGCGCTAAGGCAACGATTCGGCGACAGTAGGCTCATCGAGATCCTGTCGCTGCCCAGCATCTACGTCGGCTGTTACCCAGAGCAATGCGCCTACCTGTACTTCCTCCACGTGGTGTATGCCAGTCTCTTCATGCGCAGTGCGTATCTGGAGGGCGGCTCCCAGCATCTGAGCAATCTTCTCGTCAAGAAACTGCGCCTTGCAGGCTCCGATGTCCGCACCAACGTCGACGTGGAGCGCATCGAGGTGGACTCGGACGACGGCTCGCAGGCGACCGGCGTGGTCGCCTGCGGTCAGCTGATCCGCTGTAGTCACGTCTACGTGAATGCCAGCCCCGAACACGCGATGCGGGACCTGCTGCCGAACCTGGACGCACTACAAGACCTCCGACGTCGCGCCAGAGAGCAGATTCCGGCCAACTCCACCAGCACGATCTATCTACTGCTCGACACCCGCCCTGATCTGATCGGTTTGGGCAGCGCAGAGACGATGGTTCTTGCGGAGGCGCCTGAACAGGCAGAGCAATCCCGGGCCCTGGCGCGATCATCGCCGACAGACGCCGAGATCGCGGAGAACGCGTATTGGGTCAAGTCCTCTTTCGAGGTCACGAACTATGCGCTCCTCAGTGCCTCCGGCGGCAACGTCGTCATCGTGAATGTTCTGGATGACGTACGCCACTGGCCCGAGCGCAAGACTGCCGAATACCGAGCGAAGAAGCGGCGCCTTGTTCAGGTCGTCCTCTCCAGACTCTTTCGCGCGATTCCAGCCCTTGAGTCGCACGTCAAGTACCGCGAGGTATCGACGCCGAGAACCTGCGAGCGGTACACCCGCAACAAGGCAGGCTCCGGCTACGGCGCGCTTGTGTCGCCCTACGCCGCTGCCGGCGTGTCGGGTATCGCGTTCCCGGTTGGAAACGTCAGCTTTCTTAGCGCTTGGGTATCTGGATCCGGGTACGAGGCAACGATGGGCTTCGCGCGCCTGATGGCGCGGTCCGTTCAGCTTTCTCGCCACACGGTAACGGCCAATGAACGCGCCGTTCGGCCGACAAATGCAAATTGATCTAGGAAAAAAGCAAATGAAGTCAGACTCAGAACGATGGGTGTTGGTGACCGGTGGCAGTCGGGGAATCGGTCGGGGAATCGTCGAGGCCCTGGTCAACCAGTATCGCGTGGTGTTCACTTACCGACAGGAGTCGCAGCAGGCCGCGTCCTTGGTTCAGTCGCTGAGCGACAAGGGTGCGGCGGTCGAGGCCCATCGCTGCGATGGCGTCGATCCGTTGCAAGTTAACACGTTGGCGAAGGAGTGCTTGGCACGGCTGGGCGCGCCGTGGGGTCTGATCCAGAACGCGGGCGTGACGCAAGACGGCGCCTTCGTGAACATGACCGACCAAGTTTGGCGTCATGTACTCAGCACGAATCTCGATTCTTGCTTCTACACCGTGCGTGCGTTCCTCGAGCCCATGCTCGCGGAACGGCGTGGATCGGTGGTGATGATGTCATCGATCACTGCGATCCACGGAAACCCTGGTCAGGTCAACTACGCTGCCACCAAGGCGGCGATGCTCGGCATGACCCGCTCGCTGTCCCGGGAGGTCGCACGCTACCGAGTTCGGGTCAACGCCATCGCCCCTGGCCTGATCAACACCGAGATGGTAGCGGCCATGCCGGATGAACGGCGCCGCGCCATGGAGAAGTGTGTTCCCCTGCGGCGCCTGGGACGTGTGGATGAGGTCGGGGCTTTGGTGCGCTACCTGCTGTCAGACGCATCGGAGTACATGACGGGTCAGACGCTGGTGCTAGACGGAGGCCTGTCCGCATAGACCGGGCCGACAAATCGAACTTGGAGGGATACCTATGGCATACGTTGTAACCAGTGCTTGCATCAACTGCAAGCACTCGACATGCGTGGAGGCCTGTCCTACGGACAGCTTTCATGAAGGACCAAACATGCTGGTCATCCATCCCGAGGACTGTATCGATTGCGCGATTTGCGTTCCCGAGTGCCCCGAGAATGCGATCTTCGATGCCGCTGAGGTTCCAGAAAACGAGCAGGAGAGCATCGGGCGAAATGCGGAACTGGCCGACCGGTGGCCCAGCATTCTGAAACGCTCTCCGGCCATGAACGGGCACGAAGCCTGGCATAACGCAGGCCCACGTTGGAACCTTCTGGAGGACTACAAGGAGCGCATCAATGCTTAGACGAACTGCACCCCAGGTCAGCGATTTTTTGTCCTGGGGATTCCTTACAGTCTTGGCAACTAACAGCATCCTCATGATAGCGGGACCGTTGAATCTGCCATTTCGGCTGGTGCTGGCGTCGATTCAAGGTCTGTTGCTGGTCGGCGTGCTGGAGGCTGTGCATCAGGCAACTCACGAGAATCTTTTTCGGCAGCGATGGGCCAACAAGATAATCGGCACAATTCTTGCTTCAATTCTGCTGCTGCACTTCATTCACTTCCGGTTCTTCCACGCGTACCACCACGCGCACACGGCAACGGCTCAGGATCCTGAGCGAGTGCTCTATCGAGATTCGACCGGAAGTGCCGTGGGCTCATGGTTGCTGGCACCGTGGTCGTACCTGCAGTTCAGCTTGGCGGTCGGAAGGGATGACCACGTCAGCGCGCGTCAGACCACCGCACGTCGAACGAACACGGCGGTTCTGCTTGTCTTCGTGACCACGATAGTCGGGTTGACCGCGGTCTGGCCAGAAAAGGTCGTCTTGGCCTATTGGTTGCCCCTGGCTCTGTTCGCGTGGATCGACTATCCACTCAACCAAGCCGAGCACTACGGCATGACAGAAATCCCGGAGGGTGCTAGCCCGAAGAGCGTCACAAACGATCTGATCCTCCCATCGCTGTTCTGCTGGATGTTTCTCTTCAGAAACTACCACCGTGTCCATCATCTGGCGCCACGCACCCCCTGGCATGAAGCTCGGGAAGCCCTCCTCCAAGGTTCCGACCAGCAATTCAGGTTTGGCGAGTTTCTGGCCCAGTACTTCAGGAAGGGTCCCCGGCTCTGGGATGTCCGCTGATGACCACCGACCATACTGAGCATTTCCATTCAAAGAGGATATCAATGAAAACCGCATTGCGTGATTCACTGTGGCTCGGGGCTTTTGGCTCCGTACTTGTCACCAACAGCCTTCTACTGGTCCATGCTTCCTCGCCAAGCTGGTACGCATGGCTAGGCGTTCCGATTCAAGGACTGCTTTTCGCGGGGATGATGGAGGGCTTTCACCAAGCCGTTCACTTCAACCTTAATGACTGGAGGCCTGCCAACATGCTGCTGGGACGCCTGATAGGCGCTCACCTCGGGCTGGGATTCACCGCGTATCGCCGTTTTCACTTGGAGCATCACGCGCTCACAAACACGCCTGGCGACCCCGAGAAGGCTTTCTACGGGAAGGCGATCCCCGCTTGGATGATGTTCCTAGCTCCCTTTGTCGCGCTCATGCGAAATGCCAACGTGATCAACCGGGGAGAATATGTACCTGACGGAGAGCACCGCAACCATCGCAGGGAGCTCATCAGCCTGGTTGTCGCGCGGGTTCTGATGGTGGCGCTGACCGTTATCTACCCGTTGCAGATATTTTGGCTGTATTGGGCTCCGTATCTCGTCTTCTTCATCGTGGAGCTGATGATCTCCCAATCGCAGCACTACTTCTCCTCGGAGCGACCGGTTGCGCCGAAAGGCATTGAGCACTATGCAGAGGGCATGAACATCCGCTTGCCCGCTGTTCTTGGATTCTTCATTCTCTACACGAACCATCACGCCACTCACCATGTTAAGGCGTCTTTGAAGTGGTATGAGGTCCACGCGCAGAGCCGACGCGACGCTGCATTGGTCCGCGAGATCGGGTTGCTGCAGTTTGTTGGCGTCTGCCTGCGTGAGGGTGGAAAGAAGTGGCCGGTTTCAACAACTACGGCGGAGGCAGCATGAAAAATCTCTATAAAGCGTTTGCAGACGTCGCGGCCCGGTTCCCCGACTCGGTCGCGTACCAAGGACGATCGGGCTCCCGAACGTATGCGCAGATTGCCGCAGACGTGGAGGCTCGCGCTAGCGAACTGAGTGGTTGGCCGCTTGGGTTGCAGCAGCGAGTAGCCGTCAGTTCGGGCCCTGCCTATCCGGTCTTTGTTCTTGAGCTGGCGTGCTCAAGGCATTGCGCCACCATCGTCTTCCTGGAGAGCTTCATGGCACCGAACAGTGCCGAATGGGCCGACGCCGTTCAGAGCTCCTCAGCGCACTGGGCGGTGACGTGGTCCGAGAATTCCCCGGTCGTCGCACGGACATCGGAGCCCCTTCAGTCAGCCACTGTGGAGGACAGCATCCTGCTGCAGGCGCGCACGAGCGGTACGACGGGTCAATCGAAGGGCGTCTGCCTCTCCGAGCGGGCATTGCTTTGCGCCGTGCGAAACATTCAGGCCGTGTCGCGGTGCGAAGCCGACTGCCGGACGCTGATCATGTACGAACCTTTGGGTCTGCTGAGCCAACTGGCTGCCATCGCCACGCTTTTGGCGGGTGGTACGGTCGTAGACGGCATTCATCTGGCGGCCGCGCCGCACGACATCGTCGCATCAATAGAGCGCGAGCAGATCACTCACCTCATAATGGTTCCGCAACACATTGGTGCGGTGCTAAACGATCCCTACTTGGCTCAGCGAGACCTGTCATCGCTTCAGGCGGTCTTGTATGGTGCCGCACCGGTCACGAAGGCCCTGATGGATCGCGCTCGGCGGGCGGTCGCCTGTCGATGGATCCAATGCTATGGCTTGACTGAAACGACGGGTCCGGTCACCTGGCTCGACGATCACGAACAGGAACTGGCAGGGTTCTCTGTTGGGCGCGCGGCTCCGGGCGTTCAGGTCCGCATCTGCGACATCGACACCGGCGAGGCAGTGGCCACCGGCCAGCCAGGGGAGGTTCAAGTTGCCGGTGATCTCGTCATGAGCGGCTACTGGGACGAACGATCAAAGCGCCCGGTGAGCTCGGATCGTCTGGTCGATGGGTGGTTGCGCACTGGTGACCTTGGACGACTTGATGGGGAAGGGCGTCTCGCGCTGCTGGGCCGGGCGAACGACGACATCGTCTGTGCCCAAGGGTACACCCTCAAGCCCGCGGAAATTGAAGCGGCCATTCGATCTGTGTCTGGTGTTGTTGAGGTGACCGCGATCGGGGTTCCTGTTGGGGACATCGGCCTGATGCCGGTGGTGGTATGCCAAGTTCGCGATGACGCCCAGCCGACGCTCGTCTCCGAGATCAGGTCGAGGCTGCAGGAACAGCTCGATGCATCTCGCAGACCGACACACCTCGTCTTGAGGACGACGCCGCTGCCAAAGGGCGGCAATGGAAAAGTCCACCGTACCGCCCTGCGAGCGACTGTGGTGGCGGGCGAGCTAATTGCGCTCTGAGTCGAGGGCTTGATTGAAATGAATCAGACGATCCACACGCTGAACCCGTGGCTGTTGGCCGGCATGGTGTCGAGCATGATCGCTGGCCTTCTGCACCTGGGGTGCGTCGCCTTCGGCGCCTCTTGGTATCGGTTCCTGGGCGCCGGTGAGGACATGGCGCGGATGGTAGAGGCCGGGCGACTCCTGCCCCACGTTATCACGCTGGCGGTCGCGCTGATTCTCTTCGGGTGGGCGGCCTATGCGCTGGCCGCGGCGGGCCAGCCGTTGCCACTGCCTCGGATTCGCTGGGTCGTCTTGGCGATCACGGCAATCTACTTCTTGCGCGGCGGAGCGGGTTTCCTCATCGACGCACCCCAGTCCGGGCGCAGCCAGGCGTTTTGGTGGTGGAGTTCATCCATCTGTCTCGCCATCGGCGCCTTGCATGCCATCGGCTTGCGGCAAGTCTGGCACCTTCTATAAACACTCCAAACGCACTTTGCAGCAATGAACATCCACTCGTCCCCTCGATCAATCGCAAGCCCTGTGCGCAAGGATCTCGTGGTCCTGTATGCCGTGGCTCTCCTCGCCGGAACTGCGGTGGGGTTCTACAACCCGGTGATATCGCTCAGGATGAAGGAGGCCGGGTTCTCTGACACGGTGATCGGCGCCGCATCGAGCCTGTTCTTCCTGGGCATCATCATCGTTGCTCCAATTGCCGGCTACGTCGCGCGACGTTACAGCCTGCGGGCCGTGCTTGCCATCGGACTTGCGCTGGCCGGGGTTGGATCCACCTTGTTTCCCATGGCTCAATCGCTTGAGCACTGGATTCTGTTTCGCCTCGTCCTTTCCGCAGGAATCGGCTTCTACCTGATTGGAGGTCAGTCAACCGTCAATACGCTGGCGTCGGAGGAAAACCGAAGCCTGATTAGTGGCTTATATGCGCTTTCGATCGGGCTTGGAATGGGTATCGGCCCAATAGGGGGTGCAGCCTTGTCCTCGTTTGAACCCAAATGGGCATTCTATGCATGCGCTTTGGTGCTCTGGCTTGGAATTCCAGTGGTCATGCTCGGCCTGCCTTCGGATGCATCCAAAAAGCTTGTACCACTCCAACGCCGCCAAATTCAACATATGGGCGTGCCGCTACACGCGGTTTTCTCCTATGGGGTCGCGGAGTCGATCTTGATGAGCCTATTCCCGATCGTCATGATCGATCGTGGGCTCACAATCGCCGAAATGAGCCTTGCATTCAGTGCTTTCGTGTTTGGAGGTCTGATTTCGACCTTACCAATTACCCGCTTGGCCGACATGTACGGACAGGAACGGTCGCTGGCGGCGTGCGCTGCAGTCGGGGTCCTGGGAAGTTTGGTCATGACTTGGTCAGATTCAATCGCGGCAACCATGATCGCGTCCATCCTGACAGGGGGTGCATTGGGGCCTGTCTACGCACTGGCATTGGCAATTGTCGGAAGGCGTCTGCCCGCGGAACAACTGTCTGCCGGTAGCGCAATCTTCACGGTTGCATTCTGTATCGGCTCAATGATTGCCCCCTTCTTTGCCGCGCTCATCATCAGCGAGTGGGGTAGCAAACATCTCTTCACTCTCAGCAGCGTTCTTTTTGCGTCGCTACTGATCAGAATTCTGGTGCATCGAGTGGGTTGTAAGGCCGCGCTCCCCGATGGACCGGATGTGTCTCACCGCCTCCAAATAGACCAAGCTGCGAATAGAGGGAAAGTGGAAGGGCAAATGAATCCTTGAATCGGAATTGTCCATTCGCCTTAAAACTGCGATCATGAGCGATGGGACGTGCCCCAAGCTTGCCCAGGTTTCTAATGAATGCCATTAGAAATCACCAACGAAATCAACGATTTTCAAGTTTTGGAGTCGGCATGCCCCCAGGAACACCTTTTAATCTCAAGTTCTCTGAGCTCGTGAATTTTTCAATTTCTGCGATGAATGCGGCGCAGCCAAGCGCCCTTCGTCCTGCGGGCGCACAAAGGATGATGCAGATGTTCTGGATGCGCGAAGGCGAGGATGACTGCCTTGCCGATGCATTCCCCAAAACGGGTTGGCCTCGCACGTTCACGAGTCCGTCCCGTTTGTCTCCCCCGCAAATCCAGGAACCCCGGGATTGCGCACCGAGAAGAACCTCCTGCATGAAACTGTGCTATCGACGTCTTCTGACACTCTGCGCGCCCCTGGCACTCGCGGCCTGCGCCACGGCCACACCTCCGGCGCCGCCGGAGGCGGCAGTCCCCGCAGCCTGGCACGCGCCTCTGCCGCACCAGGGTTCGCTCCAGAACCTGTCCCGGTGGTGGACGCAGCTCGATGCCCCGCTGCTGGTGGAACTAATCGACGCCGCGCAGGCCGTCAGCCCGGGCGTGGCGCAGGCGCGCTCGCGCATCGCGCAGGCCCGCACCGTGCAAGTGAGCGGCCGCGCCGCGCTGGGTCCGTCGTTCGACGCGCAGGCGCGCGCCGGCCGCGGCTTCGATCTGAATCTGGGCCGCGTTGCCAGCAGCGCGCAGGCGGGGCTCCAAGCCAGCTGGGAACTGGATCTATTCGGCGCCAATGCCGCCGCAGAGACAGCGGCCGGGCAGCGGCTCGCCGGCGCGCAGGCGCTGTGGCACGAGGCGCGCGTGAGCGTGGCCGCTGAAGTGGCGCAGCAGACCAGCAGCCTGCGTAGCTGTCTGGAGCTACTCGATCTGGCCGGGCGCGACGCGCATTCGCGCGCCGAAACCGAGCGCCTGTCGGCACTGAGCGAGCGCGCCGGCTTCACGGCGCCCGCGATGGCTGCGCTGGCACGCGCCAGCGCAGCGCAGGCGCAGGCACGCGCGGCGCAGCAGCGCATGCAGTGCGACGTGGGGTTCAAGGTGCTGGTCGCGCTCACCGGCTGGCAGGAGCCTGCGCTGCGCGCACGCTTTGCCGACGCGCCCGGCGGCCCGGCGCCCGATGCGCTGTTCGCGCTCGCCACGCTGCCCGCGCAGGTGCTGGCGCAGCGGCCCGACGTGTACCAGGCCGAGCGCGAAGTGGCGGCGGCGAGCGCCGATCTGGACCAGGCGCAGGCGCAGCACTACCCGCGCCTGGCGCTCAGCGGATCCATAGGCGCGGCCTGGCAGCGCAGCGCGGGCGCGGCGGGTGGCCTGGACACCTGGAGCATCGGCCCGCTGACGCTGAGTCTGCCGCTGTTTGACGGCGGCAGGCGCGCCGCGCAGACCGACGAGGCGCGGACGCGCTACGACGAGGCGGTGGTGCTGTACCGCGCGCGCGTGCGCCAAGCGGTGAGCGAGGTCGAACAAGCGCTGGTGCAGCTGGCGAGCACCGCCGAGCGCAATACCAGCGCGCACACGGCCGCCGAAGGCTACCGCGCTTCGTTTGCCGCCACCGAGACCCGTTGGCGCGCAGGTCTCACGAGTCTGGTCGAGTTGGAGGAGGTCCGGCGCAACGCGATCGCCGCCGAAAACGCCTTGATCGCGCTGCGCCAGGAACGCCAGTTGGCCTGGGTGGCGCTGTACCGCGCAGCCGGCGGCGGATGGAACGCGCAGGACCAAACCATGGCGCAGCCAGCCGACACCCCGGCCAACGCCGCGCGCTGAACTACGACCGCAAGCCGCCCGAAGAACCGCAGAACCGCAGAACCCATGAAAGATACCCGACCCATGCCGAATTGCACATCAGATTCCCCGCCCAATGCCAAACCGGGCCCCAGGTTTTCGCGCAGCACCTGGGCATTGGCGGGGCTCAGTGGCGCCTGTGCGCTGGTCACGGGCGCGGTGCTGCTGTCCGGCGCGTCGCGCGCGGCCGATGAATCCAAGGCGCACACGCCCCGCCCGGCGCTCACGGTGAGCACGGCGCAGCCGCAGCGCAGCAGCGTTCCGCTGCGCCTGGCCGCCAACGGCAGCGTGGCCGCCTGGCAGGAAGCGAGCATCGGTGCCGAGAGCAACGGCCTGCGCCTGACCCGGGTGCTGGTGAACGTGGGCGACCGGGTCGCTGCCGGCCAGTTGCTCGCCACGTTTTCTGACGCCAGCGTGCAGGCCGACCTGGCCCAGGTGCGCGCCAACCTGCTCGAAGCCCAGGCGCAGGCCGCCGAGGCCGTTGCGAACGCCGAGCGCGCGCGCTCGCTGCAGGCCACGGGCGCGCTGAGCCAGCAGCAGATCGAGCAATTCACGACCGCCGGGCAGACCGCG